>JANLHE010000047.1 GCA_024653875.1 Acidobacteriota bacterium | reverse complement strand
CGTCACGTCCGCGCCCGTGACGGTATAACGCAGGACGCCCTGCAGCACGTAGATCATCTGCTCGCGCGCATGCGTGTGGAGCGGAACGAGGGCGCCTTTTTTGAGGTACACCTGCGTCAGGCCGATCTCGTCTCCAGGCACGGATTTTCTGGCGATCATTTCCGTCACGCGCTCGAGCGCGAGTTCGTCCCAGCGGGTGACGTCGGCACGGGGGTTCACGCGGCCAGTATAGGCGCCCGGGCGGTATAATTGTCCCGCCGTATGACGACTGCCGCTTCCGCCACCGCTGCCACCCCCTGGGCAGGTCTCACCCGCGACGACCTGCTCCGCGCCTACCGGACGATGCTGACGTCGCGACGGATCGACGACAAGGAAATCCAGCTCAAGAACCAGAGCCTGATCTTCTTCCAGATCAGCGGCGCCGGGCACGAGGCCATCCTGACCGCCACCGGCATGCAGATGAAGCCCGCGCACGACTGGTTCTATCCGTACTATCGCGACCGCGCGCTGTGCCTGGCGATCGGCATGACGCCGCTCGAGATGTTCCTGAGCGGCGTGGCCGCCCAGAGCGATCCGAACAGCGGCGGCCGCCAGATGCCGTCCCATTGGGGTCATAGGGCGCTGAACCTGGTCTCGCAGGCCAGCCCCACGGGCACGCAGTGCCTGCAGGCCGTCGGCTGCGCCGAAGCGGGCCGGCTGTACGAACAGCTCACCGACATTCCGGAGCGCGACAGCAAGTTCAGGAAGGACGAAGTGACGTACGTGTCGCTGGGCGACGGCACGGTCAGCGAGGGAGAATTCTGGGAGTCGCTCAACACGGCCTGCGTGGGCAAGCTCCCCGTCCTCTTCCTGGTGGAGGACAACGGTTACGCGATTTCCGTCCCGGTCGAGGTGCAGACGCCCGGCGGCGACATGTCGAAGCTGGTGGAGTCCTTCCCCGGCCTCAAGGTGCTGCGCTGCGATGGCACGGACTTCCTCGAAAGCTACCGCACGGCCGGCGACGCCCTGGCCTACTGCCGCGAGCGCCAGGGCCCCGCGCTGATTCACGCCAAGGTCGTTCGCCCCTACTCCCACTCCCTCTCGGACGACGAGAAGTTGTACAAGACGCCCGCGGAGCGCGCCGGGGAAGCCACGCGGGATCCCATCACGAAGATGGCGGCGTGGCTGAAGGCCGAAGGCCTGGTCACCGACGGCGAGCTGGTCGAGATCGCGAAGAGCGTGGATGCAGACGTCAACGCGGCCGCGGACACGGCGATCAAGGCCGCGAAGCCGGCCAGGGACACCGCCGGTCTGTATGTCTATTCGCCCGACGTGGATCCCACCGGTCCGGACTTCGACAGCCCGGCCGTGCCGGCGGGCAAGCCCGACACGATGGTGGCCGCGATCAACCACACCATGAAAGACGAGATGGGCCACAACCCCCGCATCGTCATGTTCGGGGAAGACGTGGCGGATGCCACGCGTGAAGACAAGCTGAGCGAAGTGCAGGGCAAGGGCGGCGTCTTCAAGGTGACGCACGGCCTGCAGAGAGCCTATGGCGGCACCCGGGTGTTCAACTCGCCGCTGGCGGAAGCCAACATCATCGGCCGCGCGGTCGGCATGGCCACGCGCGGGATCAAGCCGGTGGTGGAGATTCAGTTCTTCGACTACATCTGGCCGGCGATGATGCAGCTGCGCGACGAGATGTCGATGCTGCGCTACCGGTCGAACAATGACTTCTCGTGTCCCATGGTGGTGCGCACGGCGATTGGCGGTTATCTGCGGGGCGGCGCGCCGTACCACAGCCAGTCGGGCGAGAGCATCTTCGCGCATTGCCCCGGCATCCGCATCGTGTATCCGTCCAACGCGCACGACGCGGCGGGCCTGCTGCGCACGGCGATCCGGTGCGACGACCCGGTCATGTTCCTCGAGCACAAGCACCTCTATCGCCAGACGTACAACAAGGGCGAATACACCGGCCCGGAGCACATGATTCCGTTCGGCAAGGCCGCGGTGAAGCGCGACGGCACGGACGTGACGGTGGTCACCTGGGGCGCGCTGGTGCAGCGCTCGCTGCTGGCCGCCCAGCAGGCCGAGAAAGAAGGCGTGAGCGTCCAGGTCATCGACCTGCGCACGATCATGCCGTATGACTGGGAGACGATTGCGGAATCGGTCAGGAAGACGAACCGCCTCGTCATCGCGCACGAAGACCAGCTCACGTGCGGTTTCGGCGCTGAACTGGCCGCGCGCGCCGCCAGCGACCTGTTCGCGTATCTCGACGCGCCGGTGACGCGCGTGGCCGCGATGGACTGCCCGGTGGCGTACTGCCCGGACCTCGAGGAAGTCATCCTTCCCGGATCGGCGGACGTGCTCGCGGCGGTGCTTGAGAGCGCGCGGTACTGACGGGCACGACCATGGCGAGATGGGCGCTCCCCATTGTCCTGGCGCTCGCAGCCGCGGCGCCCCAGCCGACGGTGGAGCGGCTCCGCCCTGTTGACGCCTTGCCGGCGCACATCTGCGGGCAGTTCCGCGAACCGATTGGGTTCGCGCAGACCTCCACGGGCCAGTACCTGATTCTTGATCGCCGCGCCCACACGGTGTTCAGCGTGGACGCCAGGCGCACGGCGTTGACCACGCTGGTGCGGGTCGGCCTGGACAAGGGAGAACTGCTGCAGCCCGGCGTCCTGAGCCTGTCGCCGGACGACACGTTCGCGGTCTCGGACGCGCCCAACGGGTGGGAACAGGTGCAGGTGTTCTTCGACAGCGGGACGAGGTTCGCGGCGTTCGTGCGCCCGGGCGCGGCCGCGCCGAGACTGACGCTGGGGCCGCTGGTGCTCAATGGCACGGGCTCGATGCAGTTCACGGGCAAGACGGTGCTCGTCAACACGCCTGAGGATGGCCCCCTGGTCTCGGAGTTGAATCTCGAGGGCCACGTCATCCGGCACATCGGCACGCTGCGGGCCACCGGGCACGAAGGTGATCGGCAGGTGCACCTGGCGCTCAATCTCGGCCTGCCGCTGCGCACGCGTGATGGCGGCCTGATCTTCGTCTTTCAGACCGGCGCGCCGTTGTTTCGCAAGTACGCCGCCGACGGGCGCCT
>JANLHE010000046.1 GCA_024653875.1 Acidobacteriota bacterium | reverse complement strand
TCCACCGAGCAGTTGAACGCGATGCGATAGAGCCACGTGGACACGTTGGCGCGGGCCTCAAACCGGCTCAGCTGCTTGTAGGCCCGGATGAACGTCTCCTGGACGATGTCCTCGGCGTCTTCGGCGCGTCCGGTCATGCGGAACGCGAGCCGATAGAGGCTGCGGCTGTGCCGGTCCACCAGCACGCGAAAGGCGTCCTGGTCACCCGCTCGCGCTTGTGCGACAGCCGCGACATCGTCCAACTGCATCTAGAGGGGTCAGACGGGAAAGCAGGGAAAAGGGTTAGGTCCTGAGGTCCTGGGGTCCTGGAGTCCTGGGGTCCAGGAGGATTTCAATGCCGGTCCGCAGGTCGTGCTGGCGAAAGTCCAGATCCCGTTCGGCGGCCGAGGAGTCCAGGGGCCAGTCGTGGCGGAAGATTTCGAGGGTCAGGCGGGTGAGTTGGGGGACGCGGCCGGTGAGGCGGGCGCGGGTTTCGTCCAGCCAGGCGGCGGGGGTGCCGGCCCAGAGGGGGAGCCGGCGAGGGAGGGCCGTGCCCCGGATGTCGCGCAGGGCCTCGAACGGGGCGATCTGGGGGAGGTTCGGACCGCCGACCTGGTAGCCCTCGGCCGGGGTTGGGTGTTCGAGCGCGGCGACGTGAGCGCGGGCGACTTCCTCGACCCAGGCAAATGACCAAAGGCGGTCGGCGCCGAGCAGGCCGGGGAGCCGGCCCGCGAGGTGGTCGCTGATCATCCGGCCGATCAGGTTCCCATCCGACATGAGGCCGGGGCCATAGATCACGCCGGGGTACATGGAGACGATGGGAACGCCGCGGGCGTGGGCCTGGGCGGCCAGGCCCGCGGCGCCGGCCTTGGTGCGCTGGTAGTCATTGGCCGCCAGCGGGGCTGTGCGCCCCGCCGGCGGCAGGGCGAGGAACGAGGACGTGTAGACGAGGCGCTGGAGGCCGTGCGCCTGCACGGCCTCCAGCGCGTGCTGCAGGCCGCCCACGTTGATGTCGTCGAAGTCGCGCGGGTTCGGCCGCCAGACACTGACCAGGGCGGCCGTGTGGATGAGGGCGTCGCAGCCGCGCGCGGCCGCGACGAACGCGTCGCGGTCGCGCACGTCCCCTGGAACGAAAAAGACGTCGGGACAAACGACCTCAGAGGTCGTTTGTCCCGACGTCTTTTTCGCCCCCCGCGCGAAGACCACGGGCACATGTCCGCGTGCCTGGAGCGCGCGGACAATGGCCTGCCCCAGGTATCCCGTGCCGCCGGTGACCAACACGCGCATGAGGTGAGGATACAATCTTCAGGAATGTTCGGCCGCCAAACCACCGGGTCAGTCGTCTGCGTGTCGTGCGGGTATCTCGTGGGCGTCAACGATGACCGGTGCTACAACTGCGGCCGGCGGAATCCTGGACTGTGGGGATTCGCCACGGCCGTCAGGCGGCTCGGCAGCGACCTCGGGTTCATCCCGTTCGTGATCGGCTTGTCCGTGGTCATGTACGGCCTGACGCTGATCGGGTCGCGCGGCAACATCGGCGGCTCCTCGATGTTCACCATGATCTCCCCCAGCTCCAACAGCCTGCTGCTGTTTGGCGCGAGCGGCGCCGTGCCGGTGTTCATGTTCGATCGGTGGTGGACGGTGCTCAGCGCCTCGTGGCTGCACGGCGGGCTGCTGCACATCTTCTTCAACATGTACTGGGTGCGGCAGCTCGGACCCGCCGTGTCCGATCTGTACGGACCGGGCCGGCTGGTCATCATCTACACGGTGGCGGGCGTCGTCGGGTTCACGCTCACGTCGCTGGCGGGCGCCTACCTGCAGTTCCTGCCGCTCGCGATCCTGCGCGGCGCGCCGTTGACCGTGGGCGCGTCCGCGTCGATCTTCGGCCTGCTGGGCGCGCTGGTGTACTACGGCCGCCGCACCGGATCCAGCCAGACGTACACGCAGGCGCTGCAGTACGCGGTCATCATGTTCGTGTTCGGCCTGATCATGCCGGGCATCGACAACTACGCACACGCGGGCGGCTTCATCGGCGGCTACGCCGCCAGCCGGCTGCTCGATCCCCTCACGCCGGAGCGCATCAACCACATGGTGTGGGCGCTCGTCTGCATCGTCTTGTCGGTCCTGTCCATCGTCGTCTCGGTGGTGCATGGGCTGATGCTGGGATAAGCCATGCGCAAACCTGTCGTGTTCATCACCGGGGCCGGCGGCGAAATCGGCCACGGGCTCATCGAACAACTGGCCGCCGATGGCGCGCGGCCCATCATCACGCTGGACGTCGCGCCGCTGGAACCGGCGCAGGCCAGGCACGTCTCGCGCGAGTTCACGGGATCGATCCTCGACCGGGGACTGCTCGAACGCATCCACTCGGAGTTCGAGGTGGACGTGGTCTACCATCTGGCCGCGCTCCTGTCCACGCGCTCCGAGTTCTCGCCGGTCATGGCGCACGAGGTGAACGTCGGAGGCACGCTGAACCTGCTGGAGTTCGCGCAGCACGAGGCGGAGTCCCACGGACGCGCCGTCACGTTCCTGTACCCGTCCTCCATCGCGGCGTACGGACTGCCGTCGCTTGACGCCAAAGCCGGCGCCGGCCGCGTGAAGGAGCACGAGTGGACCCATCCGACGACGATGTACGGCTGCAACAAGCTGTACTGCGAACAGCTGGGGGAGTATTACGCGAAGCACTACAAGCAGCTCTCGGCCGACTCGATGGCCGGGCGCGTGGATTTCCGGTCGGTGCGGTTCCCCGGCCTCATCTCCGCGATGACCGTGCCCTCCGGCGGCACCTCCGACTACGCGCCGGAGATGATTCACGCGGCGGCCAGGGGCGAGGCGTATGCCTGCTTCGTCCGGCCGGATGCGCAGATTCCGTTCATGGCGATGCCCGACGGCGTGGACGCGTTGTTGAAGCTGGCCGCGGCGCCCAGGGCGTCGTTGAAGCACATCACGTACAATCTCGGCGCGTTCGCGCCCACCGCCGGCGAGGTGCGCGCGGAAGTGCTGGCCGCGTTCCCGGGCGCCGACATTACATTCAAGGTGGACACCAAGCGCCAGGGCATCGTCGATTCCTGGCCGGCCGACGTGGACGACTCCGCCGCGCGCCGCGATTGGGGCTTTGCGCCGCGGTACGACTTCTCACTGGCGTTCCGCGACTATCTCATTCCGCAGATCCGACAGCGGTACTCGCAGGGCGCGGGCTTCAGCCGCGCCAATTGAAGGGATCCAATGCCGAAATTGACAGTTGAAGGTGCAGGTACGTTCGAAGTGGAAGCAGGCAAGCGCCTGGTGCTGGCCCTGGAGCAGGACGCGACGATCGATCAATTGCACGCCTGCGGCGGCCGCGCGCGCTGCACGACCTGCCGCGTGGAGTTCATTGCGGGCGAGCCCGGGACGATGCGGGAGGCCGAGCGTGCCGTGCTGGCCGCGAAGGGCCTGACGGGCGTGCGCCTGTCGTGCCAGATCCTCTGCGACCACGACATGACGGTGAGGGCGATCAGCCGGCTCGCGGGGTCCGGCAGGGCAGACGCGGGCCCCACGCCATCAGCCGCG
>JANLHE010000045.1 GCA_024653875.1 Acidobacteriota bacterium | reverse complement strand
AGCAGGTTCGTGAACGAGAGTTCCTTGCCCTGATGGACGACCGCGCCGCCAAAGCCGCGCGGCCCCATCGCGTACCAGGCCGCGGCCTGATGCGGGTTCTCGCCGTAGCGCAGGTCGCGCACCTTGCCAAGGACGGGCGTCCACCGGCTGCTGGCCGCGCCGCGGGTGAACGTGCCTGCCGCGTCCACTTTGATTTCACCAAGCGTGCCGGCGATCGTGCGGTCGTAATCGGCGGTGTGGCCGTACGCCTTGCGGGCGAGGTCGAACCGCATCGACAGCGACCCGCCGTCGGTGCGCAGCGCGTCCACCACGCGCGTGTAGTCGACCGGGTCCACCACCACGAGCACGTCGCGGAAGTTCTTGGCCGCGGCGCGCAGCAGGCTCGGCCCGCCGATGTCGATCTCGTCGATGAGCTGGTCAAACGGCAGGTCCGGCTTCGCGGCCGCCTGGGCAAACGGATAGAGGTTGACCACCACGAGGTCGATGAGGCCGATGCCGTGCATGGTGATCGACGCCAGGTCCGCGGGCACGTGCCGCCGGGCGAGGATGCCGGCGTGGACCTTGGGGTGCAGGGTCTTGACCCGGCCGTCCATCATCTCGGGGAACCCGGTGACGTCCGAGATGCCCATGACCGGCAGCCCCGCGTCGGCCAGGGTCCGCGCCGTGCCCCCGGTGGAGACCAGTTCCCAGCCCAGCCCGACCAGGGCCTGGCCCAGGGGAACCAGGCCTGATTTGTCGGAAACACTCAATAATGCACGCTTTGACACGAAACACCCTCTGGGGCCTTGACAGGCCCAAAACGTCCGACTAGGATTGCCGATCGACGTTGGGCGGGACCATCGTCGACGCAAAGGCCGCGCGTGCGGTCTTTTTTTTGTAGTGCGCCGGATTCACCGTCGCAGTTCTCGCAAGGCAGGCAAGTACGATGCGTATTACGGGCAAGGTCAAGTGGTTCAACAACGCTAAAGGTTACGGCTTCATCGAGCGCGAGGGGGGCAACGACGTGTTCGTGCACTTCTCCGCAATTCAGGGCGCCGGATTCCGGACTCTCGAGGAGGGCCAGGAGGTCGAGTTCGAAATCGTCGACGGCCCGAAGGGACCCCAGGCCGGGAACGTCACCAAACCAAGCTAGACCACTCTCAGGGGGCCGGAGCACCTCGTTCCGGCCCTCACCTTTCTTCGCACTTCCCACACCAAGCTACTTAATCAAACACCAGACCAGCGGCAGCCACAGCTCCCGGGCAAACGGCAGCGGCCGATCGTCAATCAGCACCTCGGTGTCCGGCACGGGCGCCAGCACTTCGTACAAGTCCCGCAGCTTGAGCGGCGCCTCGCCCGGGAAGAACCGCGCGCGATATCGCGTCTGCCCCTCGTGCGTCACCTCCTGAAACTCGTCGGACGCCCGCGCCAGCTCGAGCGCGCGCGCAAAGCCGTCGCCCTCGAACGGCGGGAACACCAGGGTGATCGAAAACGGGATCGCGGCCGCGCCGAACAGCGCGCGCCGGAGTTCGGGGTGGAGCTCCGCCAGCTCCTCCTCGGTCGGCTGCTCGGTCAGGTCGGCGTACGGCCAGAACCGCTCCAGCGGCTGATGGGTGGGATGCTCGGGTAACACGCGCTCAGTTGGCTTCGACACGGCGGAAGCTGATGCTATCCTGTCCCCTCCGACCGTCGCAACCAATGAATCCCCGCCGAATTCCATCGATCGATGCCCTGCTGCAACAGCCGGCTGTGGCTGCGCGCGCGGTCGTGGATGGGCGGGCCGCGGTGGTGGACGCCCTCCGGGAGGCGGCGGACGCCCGGCGCGCCCTGGCCCCGGCCGGCGACGATGATCCGGCGGCCTGGATTGTGGCCCGCGCCCTGCGGGAGCTGGGCGCGTCCCTGGCCCCGTCGCTGCGGCCGGTCATCAACGCCACGGGCGTCATCATCCACACCAACCTGGGCCGTGCCCCGCTGGCCGAGGCCGCGGTTGCCCGCGTGGCGGGGGTGGCGGCGGGCTACTCGAACCTGGAGTACGACGTGGCCTCGGGCACCCGCGGCCACCGCCACGTCCACGTCGAGGCCCAGCTCTTGGCGCTGACCGGGGCCGAGGCGGCGGCGGTCGCCAACAACAACGCGGCCGCCACCTGGCTGGTCCTGGCGGCGCTGGCCGCCGGCCGCGAGGTCATCGTCTCCCGGGGGGAACTGGTGGAAATCGGCGGCGGCTTCCGCGTGCCGGACATCATGGCGCAGTCGGGCGCCACGCTGCGCGAGGTGGGCACCACCAATCGCACGCGCGTCAGTGACTACGCGGCGGCGATCACCGACAGGACCGCGCTGCTGCTGCGCGTGCACCCGTCGAACTTCCGCATGGAGGGATTCACCGAACGGCCCGCCCTGGGTGCGCTGGCCACGCTCGCCCATCGGTTCGATCTGCCCCTCTTCGAGGATCAGGGCAGCGGCTGGCTCGGGCTCCCCCATCCGGGCGGGTGGCCGGTGGCGCTGCACGAAGAGCCGTCGGTGCGCGAGAGCGTGGCCGCCGGCGTGGACCTGGTCGCCTTCTCCGGGGACAAGCTCCTGGGCGGCCCCCAGTCCGGCCTCATCGTCGGCCGCGCGGACCTGGTGGCCCGGGTGCAACGGCATCCCCTCATGCGCGCCGTGCGCGCCGGCAAGCACACCTACGCCGCGCTGGAGGCGACGCTGGCCCTCTGGCAGCGCGAACCCGCCCGCATCCAGATCCCGATCGTCCGCATGCTCCTGGAGTCCGTGGAGGCGATTGACGCGCGGGCGCACGCGCTGGTACGACAAACGACCTCAGAAAAAACGACCTCAGAGGTCGTTTCCGATGTGCCACTGCCGGAAACGACCTCTGAGGTCGTTTTTTCTGAGGTCGTTCTTGAGGTCATCGCCGGCTTCTCGACTATCGGCGGCGGGAGCGCGCCTCAGGCGACCATTCCCACCCGCCTGGTCGCCATCCGGTCCGCCACCCGCACGGCCGACGCCATCGAAGCCGCGCTGCGCCTGGGCTCGCCCGCG
>JANLHE010000043.1 GCA_024653875.1 Acidobacteriota bacterium | reverse complement strand
CGATGCCCGTGGCGCTGGGGTTCGGGATTGCCCGGCCGGAGCACGTGCGCGAGGCCTGCGCGTACGCGGACGCGGCGGTGGTGGGCAGCGCGCTGGTGCAGGTCATCGCGGACGCGCCGCCGGGACAGGCGGCCGCCGAGGCCGGGCGGTTCGTGCGCTGGCTCAAGGGTAGAATCTAGGATGAAGGACAGGTGAAGAGATGGTTGTCGTCATGAAAGAACGGGCCACCGAAGCACAGGTGGAAGCCGTCGTGGCGCAGTTGCTGGAAATGGGCTTCGATGTCCATCGGGCGGTCGGCGCGAACCGGACGGTGATTGGGGCCGTCGGGAGCGGGCACGGCGACCCGGCGCTCATCGGCTTGCGTGAGGGCGTACACGAGGTGGTGCGCATCAGCGAGCCGTACAAGCTTGCCAGCCGCACGTTCAAACGCGAGAACACGGTGATTACCATCGGCGATGTCCGGATCGGCGGCGACGAGGTCGTGGTGATGGCCGGGCCGTGTTCGGCGGAAACGCCCGAGCAAGTGGAAGCGACCGCGAGTGCGGTCAAACGCGCGGGCGCCAAGATCCTGCGCGGCGGGGCGTTCAAGCCGCGCAGTTCTCCGTACAGTTTCCAGGGCCTGGGCGAACTGGGCCTGCGCATGCTGCGCGAGGCGGCGGACCGTCACGACCTCAAGCTCATCACCGAGGTGATGGAGGTGGCGCAGATTCCCCTGGTGGAGGAGTACGCGCACATCCTGCAGGTGGGCGCGCGCAACATGCAGAACTACTCCCTGCTGCGCGAGCTGGGCAAGGTCCGCACGCCGGTGCTCCTCAAGCGCGGCATGGCCGCCACGATCGAAGAGTGGCTCATGTCCGCCGAGTACATCCTGGCCGGCGGCAACATGCACGTCATGCTCTGCGAACGCGGCATCCGCACGTTCGAGAGTTACACGCGCAACACGCTGGACATCTCCGCGATTCCCGTCGTGCAGCAGTTGTGCCACCTGCCCGTGATCTCGGATCCCAGCCACGGCACGGGCCGCCGCGACAAGGTGGTGGCGATGGCGCGCGCGTCGGTCGCCGCCGGGGCGGATGGGCTGCTGGTTGAAGTGCATTGCGACCCCGACCACGCCGTGTCCGACGGCGCGCAGTCGCTGTTTCCCAAGCAGTTCGATCAGCTCATGGGCGAACTGCGCATCATCGCGCCGGCGATCGGCCGCAGCATCTGCGTGGAACCGGTCGCCCGGCGCGGCTGGGGCCGCTGACCGGCGTGGGCGCTCCGCCGTTCGAACGTCTCGGGATCGTCGGCCTCGGCCTGGTGGGCGGGTCCGTCGCGCTGGCGGCCAAACGCCGCTGGCCGGCGATCGTGATCACCGTGTGCGACCCGGCGCCCGTCACGCAGGAAGCCGTGGCGCAGGGGCTGGTGTCGGCGGTCGTGGCCACGCCGGGCGAGCTGGCGGCCTGCGATTTGATCGTGATCGCCACGCCCGTCCAGACCGTGCCGGCCGTGCTGGCGCAGTTGACCGCGGCCGGCACCACCGCACTGGTCACCGACACCGGCAGCACCAAGCGCGTGGTCATGCAGGCGGCACGCACGACCCCGTTGACCTTCGTGGGCGGCCATCCGGTGGCCGGCGCTGAAACGTCCGGCCTCGGCGCCGCGCGCGCGGACCTGTTCGACGGCCGGCCCTGGCTGCTCGTGTCCGCGTCCCCGGAGGAGGCCAGGGACCCGGCCGTGTTTCCCGGGGTGCTCGAGGCGATGCTCGCGACGTTCGTCGTGGGACTGGGCGCGCGGCCCGAGTGGACCGATGCGGTGACCCACGACCGCGTCATGGCGCACGTGAGCCACGCGCCGCAGGTGGTCTCCACCGCCTTGATGGCCGCCGCGGGCGCGGCCGTGGGGCCGGACGGGGTGGCGTGGTCTGGCAAGGGGTTCGCCGACATGACGCGGCTGGCCGCCAGTTCACCCGACGTCTGGCAGGGGATTCTCGATACCAACGCGGACTTTATTGCCGACGCGCTGGGCGCCATCACCGCCAAGCTCCCGACCTCGGCCGAGGCCCTCACCGACACGCCGGTCGTGCGCGCGCTGTTCGAACGCGCGCGCGCGCTGAAGTCCCCCACATCCACTGACCGGTGATGGCGCCGCTCTGGACACCGTCGGAGGCGCGCGTGGCAGGCTCGAACCTGACCCGGTTCGTGTCGTGGCTGGAGGTGCGCGAAGGGCGCGCGTTCTCCGACTATGCCGCGTTGCACCTTTGGTCGATCACCGAGCGGGGCCGGTTCTGGTCCGCCGTGTGGGACTTCTGCGGCGTGATTGGATCGCGCGGCGCGGTGGATGTTCGCGACGTGGATCAGATGCCCGGCGCGACGTTCTTTCCGGAGGCTCGTCTCAACTTTGCCGAGAATCTGCTGCGGCGGCGTGATGACACCCTCGCGATGATCGCGGTTGACGAGACGGGCGCCGAGCGGCGTCTCACCACCCTCGACCTGTACGATCAGGTCTCGCAGTGCGCGCAGGCCCTGGGCGCCGCGGGCGTGGGGCCGGGTGATCGCGTCGCGGGGTTCATGGCCAACGTGCCCGAGGCGGTCATCGCCGCGCTGGCGGCCGCGTCGCTGGGCGCGGTGTGGTCCTCGTGCTCGCCGGACTTCGGCGTGCAGGGCGTGCTGGATCGCTTCGGCCAGATCGAACCGAAAGTGCTCGTGGCCGTCGCCGGGTATCACTACGGCGGCAAGTACCACGACTGCCGCCAGCGCGTGCGCGA
>JANLHE010000041.1 GCA_024653875.1 Acidobacteriota bacterium | reverse complement strand
TCAGGGCCGCATCATCCTTGAAGGCAACGCCTTTCTGGCCGCGTACTTCCCCAGGCTGTCGGTCATCCGCCGGGCGACGATCGAGTAGGTGTTGGAAGGACGCCTTGAAGCGTCGACACCAGGCATACTCGGCGAATTACGGCGCCCGTTTTTGCCGGAATGGCGCAAAGAACTCGGCAAGGGACAGCCCGAGGGCACCCGCCAGCTTCGCGGCAGCCGTGATGCCAATGTCACGCTCACCACGTTCCACGCTGCCGACATAGTTGCGGTGAAGGCCCGCCCTCGCGCCAAGCTCTTCCTGGGAGACACACCGCTGCTGGCGCAGTTCGCGCACCCGTCGTCCGACCGCGACGGGAAGGTCCAAAGCCACGATGGATATCGTGGCGAGTTGCAGATCAGGGGTCTACACACTATAGTGTGTATTCGCCCTGCCGAGGCCGGGCACTATGAACGAACCCGATATCCCCGCAACTCCGCAGGTTTCCCGGGACACCTTCGGGAAGCGTGACTGCGAAATCGTGGTCGCTGCGAGCGCCAGTCGCGACGCCGCCGTCGCGTGGGCGCTATTCGTGAGGCCAGACGGCGGGCTGGACCCCATCTACGACGAGCGAGGCGTCCTCGTGCGCGAGTGCGCCGGGACGACAGCAGGTGCGGACGCCGCCGTGAGACAACGGCTGATCGCACTCCTTGGGGCACGGCGCCCGTAGCCAACACACTACCGTCGTCCCGAGCGATCTCCGCACGTCACCCCGAAGGCGAACCCCGAGTAGTAGTACGCCACCGACGTCACGCTCAGCATCGCAGCGTGCGCGATCTCGATCGCATCGCGCTGGTGGAACACGCTGACGCGATCGAGCCCCGCACGAAGGCTCCGGCTCGCACGTCCGTACCCCAGATGGCGGACGGCAACCGTGTGGATATTCTGGCAGAGCTCAGGTTCGACGGGCGCGAGCACGCCGTGCGCGGGCACGGCCAGGCGGGCCAAGCGACCCAATTCGACGAGGGCCTCGGCCTCACCTCGCCGGGCAGCCCGCGGATCGCGCTGCGCCGCATGCGCGGCCGCCCGAATCACATCAACAAGCAGCGGCGGCAGGTCGGCCACCAGCGGATCGAAACGCGGCATCGGATCCCCCTGTTCGGACGGATGATTGGAGGCCGGGGATCTGGAGTTGCCAGTACGGAACGGGGGGCCAGAACCATCGACCAATCTGAATGGTGGACGGCATGATTCGATGTATTTTCGCCCCATTCAGATTCCGAGTCAAGCCGGCGTGTCAATAACTGGCGCGGTTAAAGCCACGCCCTGCGTGTGGGACCCGCAGGACCCGCAGGACCTGCCTCCCCGCCGTGATACCGTCGCCTCCATGCGACATGACCTGAACGAAGCGTGGCGGTTTCTGCGTGCGAACAAGGGGTTCGCGGCCGTCGTGGTGCTGACCCTGGGCCTGGCGATCGGCGTCAACTCCACCATCTTCAGCGTGCTGAACGGCGTGTTGCTGCGTCCGCTTGATTACGCCGAACCGGACCGCCTGGTGGTGGCCTGGGAGAGCAACCAGACGCTCGGACAGGATCGGGCGCAGGTTTCCTCCGCCACCTATCTGGATTGGCGCAATCAGACGACCACATTCGAGAACCTGGCCATCTGGCGCTACAAGGGTTTCACGCTGCGCAACGAGAACGACGCCGAGCGCATCACGACGGTGGACGTCTCGCCGGTGCTGTTCACGGTCCTGGGTGCCACGCCGGAACTGGGACGGGTGTTCACGCCGGAAGAAGAACAGCCGGGCTCGCCCAGGACCGTGGTCCTGAGCCACGCGGCGTGGACGCGCCGCTTCGGGCAGGACCCGTCGGTGCTCGGTCGCACGTTGATGCTCGACGACCAGAGTTACCAGATCGTCGGCGTCATGCCCCGGCCGTTTCAGTTCCCGGCCGGCGACGCCGAGGTGGAATTGTGGGCGCCGCTCACCGTGAACCCCGCCTCGGTGGCCTCGCGGCCCCATCGCACGTACAACGCAATCGGCCGGATGACACCGGGCGCCAACGTGACGCAGGCGCAAGCCGACATGGACCGCATCGCGGCGACGATCGCCAGGGACAATCCCGAGTCGAACGCGGGATGGGGCGTCACCCTGGTCCCCGCGCACGAACAGGTCGTGGGCGACATCGGCGACACGCTCTGGGTGTTGTTTGGCGCGGTGGTGCTCGTGCTGGTCATCGCGTGCGTGAACATCGCCAACCTGCTGCTCGCGCGTTCGTCACGCACCGCGAAGGAATTTGCCGTCCGGGCGGCGATTGGCGCCAGCCAGTGGGCGCTGCTGCGCCGATCGCTGGTGGAAAGCGGGTCGCTGGCCGGCCTCGGGGGCCTGGCGGGATTGCTGCTCGCGTGGTGGGGCATCGGCGCGCTGCGGCCGCTGATTCCCGCCAATGTCCCTCGAGCGGACAGCATCGGCCTTGACGTGTCCGTGCTCGCGTTTACGGCCGTGACCTCCATCGTCGCCGCGCTGATCTTCGGCCTCTTCCCCGCGTGGCGCGCGATGCGCCCGCACCTGGTCGAGGTGTTCCAGGATTCCAGCCGTGGCGCGTCCGCCAGCAAATCCGCCCGGCGGCTGTCCGATGTCATGGTGGCCGCCGAAGTGGCGCTCGCGCTGATGCTGCTGGTCGGCGCCGGCCTGTTGATTCGTTCCTTCGTGCAGCTCACGTCCGTCGATCCCGGGTATCGCACCTCCGGCATCGTCGCCGCGCACATCGTGCTGCCCGCATCCCGGTATGGGCCGTCCGCCTCGAAGAAGCAGTTCTTTGACGACCTGATCGCCCGCGTGAAGGTCATCCCCGGCGTGGAGGGCGCGTCGGCGGTGTCCGCGCTGCCGATGAGTCCGCTCGGCGTGCAGTTCGAACTCCCCTTCACGATCGACGGCCTGGCCGAAGCCTCCCCCTCCGAGCGTCCGCGCGCGCGCTATCGCGCCGTGATGGCGGACTACTTCACGACGATGGGGATCAAGTTGGTTGATGGGCGGGCCTTCGACGATTTCGACGGGCGCGAGAACGGCGCGAAGGTCGCCATCGTGAACGAACTGGTCGCCAAGCGGTACTTCCAGGGCGTCAGCCCGCTCAACAAGCTGGTGCGCATCCCGATGGCCGGCGATCTGACCATCGTGGGCGTGGTGGCGGACATCAAACACGACGGTTTGGCGTCGTCGGCCGAGCCCGAAGTGTTCGTGCCCTACTTCCAGTTCGCGCTGAGCGAGATGCAGGTGGTGGTCGCCACCACCCAGGCGCCCTCGGTCGTCGCCTCGGCCATCCGCGCGGAGATGATGCAGATCGACCCCGCGCTGCCCATCGCCAAGGTCACGTCGATCGAAGAGCGCGTGTCCGCGTCCATCGCGCAGCCGCGCTTCAACATGACGCTGCTGGCGGGCCTCGCGCTGTGCGCGGCGTTCCTGGCCGCGCTTGGCGTCTACGGCGTGGTCACCTATGCCGTCGCGCGCCGCACCACGGAGATCGGCATCCGCATGGCGCTGGGCGCCGACGCCCGCGGCACGTTCCGAATGGTGGTGCTGGGCGCCGCCAAGGTCGTGCTCGTCGGCGTGGTGTTCGGCCTGGCGGGCGCGGCCCTGATGGGCAAGTCCATCGAGAGCCTCCTGTTCGATGTCCCGGCGCTCGACATCCAGACCTATGTCCTCGCCGGCCTGGGCACGGTGGCCATCGGCCTGCTGGCCGCCATGCTCCCCGCCCTGCGCGCCACGCGCATCGACCCGGTGTCGGCGCTGCGCACGGACTAGTCCATTGCATTGTCCCCGCCGGCCCCCCATTGCGTAGGGCGTGGCTTCAGCCGCGCCACTTGTCCGGCGCCACTCCCCGGCGCCGCTAAAGCGACGCCCTACGGACGCACCCGGGCGGTGCGCGAGAGCGCTATTTGATCTTCACCGCCGGGTTCGTCACCGGCGCGTTCGGCAGGCGCGACCACTCCTCGAACGACCCGTCGTAGAGCCGCACGGAATACCCGAGCAGGCGCGCGCCGAAGATCGTGGCTGTCGCCTGCTGCCCGATGTGGCAGTAGGCCACCACCGTGTCGCCGGGCTTGACGCCCGCGGCGTCGAACACCTTGCGGAGCTCATCCACCGTCTTGAACTGCGACTCGCCGTTCGTGATCTCACTGAACGGCACGTTCACCGCGGCCTCGATGTGTCCCGTCTTGTGCGGTCGCGCCGCGCTGCCGCCCGTTGTCACGCCGTCGTACAGCGTCTTCGCGCGCGCATCAACAATGGCGTAGCCGGGCGTACGAAGATGTTCGCGCACGAACGCGCTGTCCACCACCAGCGGCTGCAGCGCCAGCGGCTTCAAGCTACCCTGCCTGGCCGCCGGCGACACGTCAGACGTGGGGCGGCCATCGCGCACCCATCCGGTGAGTCCGCCATCAAGCAGCGAAGCCCGGCCGCCGATACCGGCGTAGTCGAGCGTCAGCATCACGCGTGTGGCCGACTGCACGGCATTCGTCCCTGGGTAGATGACGATGCGGGAGGCGTTGGAGATGCCAAGGCCCTCGAGCTTCGTCTTGAGCTCGCCGGCCGGCAGCATCTGCAGGTTCAGTCCCGTATCGCTCGTGTCCATGGCCGCCACGTCACCGAGCGTCACGAGCCTGGCGCCGGGGATGTGCGCCGCATAGTCACGCGCGCCTCCAACGTGCAGCAGCACGAGGTCGGCGTCGTTCATGTGTTCGGCCAGCCATGTGGCCGTAACCAGACGCGGCGCGGACGATGCCTGCGCCACGGTTCCCCCTGGAGCGAAACCCAACCATGCCACCACCAACAGAGACAGAATCAACATCAGGCTTCTCCCCGCACCCACGGTACCCTAACATCGCCGACTGGTGCGCGAGTGCCCGTATCCGCACGAACGCAGGGCCGTGCCCGGCAGTTACGGAAGCCGGGCTACGCGCGCGCATGACAAGACTGAAATGAGCTCAGTGTCGCGCCACACTCATGCTGCCCAGCGCGAACGCTGCCGCGGTCATCACCGCCACGGGAACAAAGTGCCAGTTGAACAGGTGCGCGTGGCCGGTGATGGGGCAGATCAACTCGGTGCCGATCACACCAAAGGCCAGCGCGGATAACGCGGACAGTCCCCCGGTCCACCGCCAGTCCAGAGGCGCCGCACGACGCGCGAGCAACAGGATGACCAGCGCGGGTCCGACCGCGATGCCGTACGTCTTCCACATGCAGCCGAACACCGCGCGTTCAGTCAGAAGGGTCGCCGCAAGGGAGTCCGTGGCGGCGACCTGCTGCAGGAGGATCACCCCCCACGCTCCAAGGCCTGCCACTGGCCCCCAGGCCAACACGGACGATCGCAACGCGCCTGGCACCGCCGATGCCAGTGCCGACCACGCCGCCAACAACGCCACCGCCAGCATCAGGACATTCATCGCACCCGGTCGACTGGCCTGACAACCCGCACTACTCCGGCCTCATTGGCGGGACACACAGCGCGCGCGTGTCATTCTGGCAAGACGGCCAGGCCGCCAGCCCGGGCATTCAGGCAATGGCTGAACAAGGTCGCAAGTCTCCACTCGATCAAGAAGTAGCCGCCGCCATCAGCGCCGGCACCGCGCAACGCGTGCTCTCCGGCGACGCGTTGTCCGACTCGCCTGGAACGGTCTCCCTCGAGTTCGACATCGGTATCGACTTCCCGTTGGTCACGCTCGTGACGATGGTGGCGCCAAGTCCGGACTGGTTCGTCGGCGTGACCGGACTGCCCCTGCTCGTCAGCAGCCAGTGGGTGGATCAGGTGGTGGTCACGCTGGTCCCCTGGGACGCCGGCACGGACAGCGGGACGACCTACGACTCCGCGAACGCGAGAACACTGCCCGCTGCGACCATCCATCGCCTGGCAGGCTTCCCTGTCGCGGTCAATGGCACTGTCGCTTCGTTCGGCACCATGACGTTCACACGCAAGCGATGACGACCCCGGTCAGGGCTTTCGCGCGCGCACGGTGACGGAGTACGCGTTCTCCGCGTTGAGGTTGATCAGCGCCACGAACGCTCGGCCGTCGGGTCCGGTTGAGGTGCGCCCGATGGTACCCGACTGCGAGACCGCGGCGACCTCCCACCCTTCAGGCAGCAGCACGGTGTTGCGAAGGCCACGCAGCGTGCGCGTGAACACGAGGTCGCCGTTTGCCACGGTGTAGGAGCCGTCGGAGATGCTCCCGGTGAGGCGCAGGTGCGCGCTCTGGCGATCGTTCACGATCGGCACGTCGAGCATGACCATGGTGTGATCGTCGTGCCGCATGGGCGTCAGCGCCTTCGCCGTGTCCAGGTCGATCACCTTGAGGTCCTTGATCGCCAGGTACGACAGGCTGTCGAGCCGCGCGTGATCGCCCTTCCGATAGTCGCTGTAGGTCTGCTGCACGGTAAACGCCCCGGTCTCGGGCGCCCCAAGGTCATACAGCGTCTTCATGTCGTCGAAGAACATGTCCGTGTACGGCGCGGGAGGAAACGACGCCGCGGTCGTGCGCGCATGGATCGTGACCGGATTGCTCTGCCCGCTGGGATTGGCAAACGCCAGCCGCAACTGGCCCGCCGCGGTGGTGGAGACCTGCGCGGCCACGTTCGACGAGAGGAACGCGAACCCCTTCGGCAACACCACGCCCAGCCGGTATCCGCTCAGGCTGCGAACCCAGACGATGTCGTCGCCGTTCATCATGTAGGTGCGGGCGTCCTTGTACGTCTTGTAGATGAGGACGCGGCCGATGCCGCCTTCCGGGACCGGGAACGGCAGCGGCGCATGGATCGCGTGTTCGTCAGGCGTGGCCCCCACCTCATAGGTGAACTTGATGGGGTTGCCGGTGCGCGGGTCGTAGACCTCGATGCCCGTGCCCTCGCTGCCGCCGCGCGTGCCGTTCACGATTTCGGTCGCGCCCGCCCGGGAGTTCTCGGGCAGGAACTTGATCCGGAACGACTCACTGCCCGGCGACAGGATCTCGTACTCCGTGTAGGCATCCTGCGTGAACAGGTTCCGGACCGGCGCGGTTGGCCTGAGAGACCCGTCAGGATTGGCTCCGCCCGGGAACTGACCGCCCCCGCGCCCCTGCCCGATCACCACGCCGATGGCGGCCAGCGCCACCACGCCGCACACCACCTCTGCTCCACGGAGTCGTCTCTGTTGGCCCATGGCGCAGAGGTTACACTGTCCCCAGACTTTTTTGGAGGTCCGTATGGTGCTTCGCCTGCTGCTCACATTGGTCGTCCTGGTATCCCTGCCGCTGACCGCGTCGGCTGAGCCAATCAAGTTCGCCCGGTATCCCCACGTCAGCCAGGGGAAACTGGTCTTCAGCTACCACGGCGACATCTGGATTGCGAACGAGAACGGGTCCAACCCGATGCGGTTGACGGCCCACGTGGCGCGCGATGTGTTCCCCCGCCTCTCGCCCGACGGCCGGTGGGTGGCCTTCTCCTCGGACCGCCACGGCAACAACGACGTGTTCATCATCCCGTCCGCCGGCGGTGAACCGAAGCAGTTGACCTTTGCCACCACGCCGGACACGGTCCTCAACTGGGCGCCCGACGGCAAGGGCATCCTCTTTGCCACCAGCCGCGCGGTGAGCCCCTGGCGCAGCCCCATCTACGTGGTCTCCATCGACGGCGGCGTCCCCACGCCCCTGCCCATCGACGGCGGCGTGCAGGGCATGCTCAAGCAGGACGGCTCGGTGCTCGCCTTCAACCGGATGGGCGCAAGCTACTGGCGCAAGGGCTATCGCGGCAACCGCTCCGACGACATCTGGACGCTCGACACCAAGACGCAGAAGATCACCCGCCTCACGGACACGAACCTGCGCGACTACAAGACCTTCACGCAGGACGTGTATCCGATGTGGGGCCGCGACGGCCAGATCTACTTCGCCTCCGAGCGCAGCGGCCACTTCAACATCTGGCGCATCGCCGCCACCGGCGGCACGCCCCAGCAGGTCACCCGGCATGATGACGACGGGGTCCAGTTTCCGTCCATGAGCCCGGATGGCACGACGATCGCGTACGAGAACGAGTTCGAGTTGTGGACGCTGAAGGTCGGCCAGACCGCGGCCACGAAGGTGACGATCGATCTCGCCTTCGACCCCAAGACCAACCTGTCGCGCACGATTCAGACGCAGAACCGTCCCGACAGCTTCGCGATCTCGGCGGACGGCGACTACGCCGCCATCGACACGCACGGGGAGGTGTTCATCGTGCCCACCGATCCGGAATTCGGAGAGAAGCGGCAGGTCACCAGCAACTCGTGGCGCCAGCGCAACCAGGACTTCTCGCCCAACGGCCGCTGGCTCGCCTACACGTCGGATGAGTCGAAGGAAGAAGAACTCTGGGTCTACGACCGTGAGGCAAGCACGAACAAGAAGCTCACCACCCACGCGTCCTTCAAGACCATCGCCGGTTTCTCTCCGGACTCGACGCGTCTCGCCTGGGTGGCCAACAACCGGCTGTTCGTGACGGTCGTCGAGAGCGGGGCCACCACGGAGCTTGGCTACAACCTGGCCGGTGGCTACACGGTCAGCGGGTGGTCGCCAGACAGCAACTGGCTGGTGTACACCAAGCGGGATCGCGACCAGAACGCCGACGTCTTCCTGATGGAGGTGGCCACGCGGGCTGAACACAACGTCACGCAGAACCCGAGGAACGACGGACAGGCCATCATCACGCCCGACGGCACCAGGCTGGTGTTCACCAGCAACCGCGTGAACGGCGTGAACCAGATCTTCGTCGTGCCGCTGGCGCGACTGACCGAAGACCCGAACGACCCGCTGGTGAAGGAGCGCGTCCGGCGCGCGGCGCCAGCCGCCGGGGCCGGACAGGGTCGCGGTGCCGGCGCCGGTGCCCCTTCGACGGGTTCAGGGCAGGCTGGGCAAGCGGCTCAGGCCCCGCCGGTGGCCCTCACCAGACCGGACGTCGCGCGCATCGATCGGCGCGCGGTGGCGATTACCTCCGGCGAGAATCCGGTGCTGGGCTTCTTCCTGTCGCCTGATGGACGCACCGTCTATTTCCGCTCGCGTGACGACCAGGGCCCGGCCTTGTTCTCGGTGGCCATCGATGGCCGGGATCGACAGCGGCTGGTGGCGGGCGCGTTTGCGGGCATGGTTCCGACCGCCGATCGCCGGAAAGTGTTCTTCACCGAGAACAACGAGCTGTTCGGGATGGAAATGACCGGGCAGCGCCGGCGCACCCGCGTGAGCTTCACGGTGAACGTGCGCATCGATCAGCGCCAGGAATGGGCGCAGATGCTGGACGAGGCGTGGCGCGTCATGAAGTACCGCTTCTACGACGAGAAGATGCACGGCAAGGACTGGAACGCCGTGCGCGCCAAGTACGAACCGCTGCTGAAGTACGTCGGCGCCAACGAAGACGTCTACGACCTCGCCAACGAGATGATCGGCGAGCTCAACGCGTCGCACACCGGCGTCAGTGGACCCAACAGCGTCCCGCAGCCCGCCGAGTATCAGACGCGTTTCCTCGGCTTCGAGTTGATGCCCGACGGCGGGCGCTACAAGATCACGCACGTGTATCCCGACGGCCCCGCCGACAAGGAGTGGCTGAATCTGAAGGCCGGCGACTTCGTGCTGGCCATTGACGGCGTCCAGGTGAACGCCGGCGAGAACTACTGGCCGCTGCTCAACAGCCCCCTGAACGAGTACGTCGATCTCACGGTGGCCACCTCCGCCGCCGGCGCCGGCAGCCGCGAGGTGCGCATCCGCTCGGTCGCCTCGCTGAACGCGCTCAAGTACGACGCGTGGGTCCGGAAGAACCGCGACGTCGTGGACAAGGCCACCAACGGCGAGATTGCCTACGTGCACATCCAGTCCATGAACCAGCCCTCCCTGGTCAAGTTCCAGAACGAGATCGATCAGTTCTGGAACAAGAAGGGCATCATCGTCGACATCCGCTACAACGGCGGCGGCAACACGGACCAGCAGATCATCGACATCCTCGAGCGGCGGCCCTACGAATACTGGACCAGCCGCTGGGGCGCGCCCGAGTGGGGCCGCCGTCCGCGCCAGGCCATCGCGGGGCCAAAGGTCATGATGATCAACTGGCGCTCGGCGTCGGATTCCGAGGTCACGCCGCAGGCCTTCCGCGACCTCGGCCTCGGCCGCATCGTCGGCAACCCGACCTCGGCCGCGGTCATCGCCACCGGCTCGTACGCGCTCATCAACGGCGGATCCGTCCGCACTCCCGGTTCACTCGTGGTCACCTACGACCCCGAACGGCCGAACAACTACGGCATCAACCTGGAGAACTTCGGCGTCGCACCTGATGTGTTTGTCGAGAACACACCCGACGACGAACTAGCCGGCGTCGACCGTGAACTGCAGGCCGCGATCGCCGAGGTCCTGCGCATGCTCAAGGAAGGCCTCTACCAGTACAAAGGACGATGAATGACGCGACATCTGGCCGTTTTCGCGGTGGCGACGATGCTGGGCGGTGCAGTGGCCGCGCAGGCGCCGAAGATCCACCGGCTCGAAGCAAGCCCTGACACGGTGGCGTACGGCCACTACTGGGCCGAGTCGAAGCCGGTGCTGCGCGTCGCCTCGGGCGACATCATCGACGTGGACACGCTCCTGACCAACACGCCGGCCGGGCTCACGCGCGCGGGCGTGCCCGCGGACAAGATTCAGGACTCGCTTCGCGCGGTGGTCGCCGGGGTGACCGGCGATCGCCGCGGGCCTGGCGGGCACATCCTGACCGGGCCGGTGTACGTCGAGGGGGCCGATCCCGGCGACGTGCTTGAAGTGCACGTGCTGTCGGTGGACCTCGCGCTCGACTACGGCTACAACGGCTGCAGCGGGTTCGTGCCAGAGAACTGCGACCGCGCCGCGGGCACCCGCATCATCCCACTCGACCGCACGTTGATGACGGCGGAGTTTCTGCCCGGGATCGTGATTCCGCTGAAGCCGTTTTTTGGAAGCATGGGCGTGGCCCCGGCGCCGGAATTGGGCCGCGTCAGCAGCAACCCGCCGAGCCGCCACGCGGGCAACCTCGACAACCGGGAACTGGTGGCCGGTTCCACGCTCTACATTCCCGTGTTCGTGCCCGGGGCCCTCTTTGAAGTCGGCGATGGCCACGCGGCGCAGGGTGACGGCGAAGTGGACCAGACCGCGATCGAGACCTCCCTGCGCGGCCAGTTGCGTCTCACGGTGCGCAAGGACATGCGCCTGACATGGCCGCGCGCCGAAACAGCGACGGACTTCATCGCGATGGCCACCGATCCGGATCTCGGTGTGGCCACGAAACTCGCGATTCAGGAGATGGTGGATTTCCTGGCGGCGGCCAGAGGCCTGACCAAACACCAGGCCTACCAGCTCGTCAGCATCGCCGGCCACGTCGCCGTGACGCAGCTGGTGGACCGGCCGAACCTGGGTGTCCACGTCAAGTTGCCGAAGTCGATCTTTCTCGCCAAATAGTGCGTGGCCGTACGGAGGCCCCGGGCTTCAGCCCGGGGCGCGCGGCACGGGCTAAAGCCCGTGCCCTCCGCCTGCACTGCGCACAGCGCACTCCGCACTCCGCACTGCGCACTGCGCACTGATCTAGAACTTGAACACGACTTTCACGCTGTCGCCGTGGCCTTTGGCGCGGGCTTCGCCGAGGGCGTCCCTGTACCGGGCGAGCGGGAACTCGTGCGTGACCAGGCCGGCGATGGGGGCGCGGCCGCTGGCGACAAGCGACGCCGCCTCCACGAACGCGTGCGTATCCGCCCCGCCGTACGTGTGGCTGCCGTACGCGAGCGTGCCCTTGAAGGTGAGCTCCTTGATCCACAGCGGCGTCCAGTCCAGGCCTTTGAGCGTGGTGGCATTGCCCAGCAGCACGATCGAGCCGCCGGCCCGGGTGAACCGCATCGCGTCTTCCACGCCGCGCGTGCCGCTGGTGCAGACGTAGGCGCCGTCCACGCCGCCAATCCCGATCGGCCGGCCGAGGATTGGTTTCAGCAGCCGCGTGCCGGCCACCTCCGCCAGTTCCGCCAGATAGTCCCCGCGCGCCATGACCACGCGCGACGCGCCGAGCGCGGTGGCGTGCCGGGCCTGGAACGAGTGGCGCGCCAGGACGATGACGTGCGCGCCGGGGGCGAGCGCGCGCAGCGCCGCCACCATCAGCAGTCCCATCGTGCCCGCGCCGATGACGAGCACCCGCTGTCCGTCTGCCGGCATCATGCCGCGCACGGCGTGCACGCAGCAGGCAAACGGCTCGGTCAACACGGCGCCGGCATCGCTCACGGCGTCATCCACGCGCACCAGTTGGGACTCGTGCGCCACGAAGTACTCCCCCCAGCTGCCGCCCAGCCCCCGGGTGGTGCCAATGAACATGCCGGGCGCCAGCGCGCCGTCGGTGAAGTGCGCGCAGCGCGAATGCTGGCCGGAGGCGCACGCGGCGCAGGGCGGCGTCACGTTGCGGGATTCACAGCACAACAGCGGGTTGACCGTGACGCGGTCCCCCACCCCCACGCCGCGCACCGCGGTCCCGAGCGCGTCGATGGTGCCCACGCTTTCGTGGCCAAGCACGAACGGGAACGACGAGAACGGCGAGGTCGAGGGGCTGGCCTCCAGGCCGACAATCCCGAGATCGCTGCCACAGATGCCGCCCAGCCGCGTGCGGATGCGCACCCAGCGATCGCCCGGCAGGTCGGGTGCCGCCACGTCGCCGAAGCGCGTGCAGGCGTGCGGCCCCACCAGCAACGACTCGGAGATCCGCCCGGCGGCCAACGTCGCCAGGTAGGTGGGAATGGGCGCGGAAAAAGAAATCGCCTTCACGGGTGCGTGGAGCCCGGACCGGCCGCCACGATTCGCAGCGCGCCAGGCACACAGGCTATCTCCAAATCGGCCGTCCGGGCCTGCCGGTATTCGCCGTCGGTCTCGTACGCCGGCGGCGCCCCAAAGCGCACGATGAACGACGCGGCCTGTTCGGTGACCACCTCGTCGAGGGCCACGTGGGTCCCCTTGGTGGCCGACCCGAACAACTTCAGCCGGCGCAGGGTCGACGCGTCGTGGATGGAGATCGCGTCAAGCGCGCCGTCCGTGAGGGACGCATCGGGCGCGATGCGAAACGCGCCGCCAAAGTTCCGCGCGTTGGCGACGACCAGCATCAGGTGGCGCACCGCGCCGCGCCGCCGGGCCGGTGACGTGATGTCGATATCGACGCCGCCATACCCCACCAGCTGCCGCAGGGCCGACACCAGGTACACCGCGTCCCCCGTGAGCCAGGGAATGGACGAGATGTCTTCCAGCACGGCGATGTCGAACCCGAATCCGGAAATATTCAGGAAGAAGTGGTCCTCGACGCGGCCGACGTCCACGCGAGTGTCGGTCCCTTCCACGACGAGCCGCGCGGTGGCGGCAACATCCGACGCGGGCGCTCCCACGGTCTTGGCGAAGTCGTTGCCGGTGCCGGCCGCGACCAGGGCCAGCCGGACCGCATCCCCGGCGCCAGCGGCCAGCACGGCGTTGGCCACGTTGCTCCACGTGCCGTCGCCGCCGACGGCCACGAGCGTCGTGGCGCCCTCGTCGATCGCGCGCGTGGCAACCGCGCGCTCACCCTCTTTGGCTTCGGTGATCCGGATGTCCGTGATGCCCTCGGCGCCGAACGCGGTCCGCACGTCGTCCAGCGCGCGGGCACCCCGGCCGCGCCCGGCGGCCGGGTTCACGATTACGCAGACGCGCTCAGCCATCTTTGATTGTCGGCTAGCGCGCGCCGGGCGTCATCGTCTCAAGGGGCTGGAACGTCTGCAGGCCGTCGCGCATCCACAACTCGCGGAACGGCGTGGTGTTCACGCCGTCGCGGTCGAGACCGGCCGCGAACTCGTGCGCGTGGATCTCGATGGACCCGCGCTCTTCTTCGTTCTCGCTGAACCGCGCGTTCATCCGCATGCTCGCCATGTACGACCCGGTGGCGTCGTGCGTGAACGCCTGGTAGTGGTGCTCCACGTCCTCCCACTGGTAGTCCGTGATGCGCATGTCGAGGATCGGCGTGCCGCCGTGCGCGGCGGCCACGGCGATGTCGTGGTCCGTGGTGGTGAACGCGATCTCGATGTCGTGCATGAAGTGCGGCAGGTGCCACAGCTTGATGGCGGACTCGCGCGACGTTCCGGTCGTGGTGCCGACCAGGAACGGATAAAACGCCGCCCGGGCCATCGGACGTCCCGCTTCAATCCGGGGCGCCACGTGCACCGACAGCACCAGTTCGCCGTACGGCCCGGTGGAACTGCCCGTGAAGTCAAACGCCATCACGGACAACACGCTCTGGCCGTGATGCGGCTCCACCGGATGCAAATGCGGCGGCAGCAGCTTGCGGGCGTTCTCGGTCGGAAACTCGAAGAACCCTCCAATGGCGTGACGAAACTCGTACTGCACGTCTCCCGGCTTCAGATTTCCTGGCTTCACGCTTCAATCACTCCCTCGGCGCGCAGCGTGTCCACGAGGATGCCTGCCGCCCGATTCAGTTGGTCGGTGGTGTGGGTTGATGAAATCGAGACCCGGAACCGCGATCGATGCTTCGCGACCGCCGGGTAGATGATCGGCTGCAGGTAGAGCCCCGCCTGCTGCAGCCTCTTCGCAATGCCCAGGATCTTGCGGTCGTTGCGAATCATGATCGGGATGATCTGCGACGTGGACTCGGCCACGTCCACGCCGGCCGCGTCCATCAGCCCGCGGAAGTGCGTCACGTTCTTCCAGAGGTTCGTGCGCAGCGCCGGTTCCCGTTGGGCCACGCGCAACGCCGCCAGCACGCCGGCCGTCACCGCCGGCGCCAGCGCGCAGGAGAACACGCGCGCCCGCGCGAACCCCATCAGGTAGTTGTACAGGCTCTGCGAGCCGGCGACGAATCCACCCTGGCCGCCCAGCGCCTTCGAGAACGTGCCCACGTGGATGTCGATCTGATCCTCCAGACCGAAGTGCTCCGCGACGCCGCGGCCTTCCGCGCCGTAGACAAACGTCGAGTGCGCCTCGTCAATCATGACGCGCGCGCCGGCCTTCTTCGCGATCGCCACCAGATCCGGCAGCCGCGCGGTGTCGCCGTCCATCGAGTAGACGCCCTCGAGGATCACGAGCCGCTTGCCGCTGGTCCCCTTCAGCTTCTTCTCCAGATCCTCCGGTTTGTTGTGCCGGAAGAAGCGCGCGTTCGCCTTCGACATAATCACGCCGTCGACGATGCTGGCGTGGACGTTCTGGTCCATGATCGCCCAGTCCCCGGGCCGCAGCAGCGCCGAGATGAGGCCGACGTTGGTGCTGTACCCCGTGGGGAACACCATGACCGCTTCCTTCTTCTTGAAGGCGGCCAGTTCCTTCTCCAGCGTGAGGTGCAGATCCATGGTCCCGCTCAGGATCGGCGAACCCGCCGCGCCGAGCCCGTAGTGGTCCAGGGCCGCCTTCGCCGCCGCGATGACTTCCGGGTGGTACGACAGGCCGAGGTAGTTGTAGGACGCCAGGTTGAGCAGCTGCAGGGCCTTGTGGTTCAGCTGCTCTTCGAGTTCAATCTGCGGACCGGGCCGCGTGGACATCGGCTGCGAGAACAGGTAGTACCCGTTGTTGCGCGCGCTGCCGTACCACCAGTCGTCGTACGGGCCGAAGATCGCGAACAAGTC
>JANLHE010000040.1 GCA_024653875.1 Acidobacteriota bacterium | reverse complement strand
TACTGTTTTCGAATCGTCCGCGAGAGCACACCCGTGGGCTGGCCCGTAAACGCGAGCTTGGCGCGCACCACGTAGTCGCCGGGCTTCAGGCTCACGATCGGCAGCTTCGCCGTGAACATGAACTTGTCCGCGACCGGCGTCGCCGCCACGGTGGGTTGGGCTTCCACCAGCGCCGGACCGTCCGCGGTTGCCGCGATGTCCACGAGGGCGCCGAAGGCGCCCGTCGGGCGGCCGTACAGTTCGAAGTACACGATGACCTCCGGCTCGGTGGTGAATTTGAGCTGGGGCATGAAGCCCGTGCCGCCAGTGCCAACAAGCAGCCCGCCCATCTGCGCCGCGCCCGCGGAGGCCAGTTCCGTGTTCAGGTCGTAGTCGACCGTGGCCGCGCGGCCCTGCGTGTCCACCGCCGCCACGCGCACGCGATACGTGCCCGGCGGGACGACGAGCGCCGCGGCCAACGGCGACCGCTGCAGCTCTTCGGGCTTCGCCGTCCACACCAGCAGCTTGGTGCCGCCGGCCTGGTCCATCACACCGGCCGCCGCGGCGGCCAGCTTCACGGCCGGATCGATGGGCTCGGCCAGGGCCACCAGTTTCACGGTGTTCTTCGCATCGCCGTCGTTGCGTGACGTCACAACCAGCGCGCGCAGACCGAATCCGCGCTGCACGTCCGCCACGCGCAGCATGTTCTGCGGCGTCGGCGCATTGCCGCCAGCCCCCTTCGCGATGTGGACACCGTTGCGCGTGTGCAGGCGGACGTCTGCCCGAGTGGTGCGCAGCTCCAGCCGGTGGGTGGCGCCGTTGCGGTCCGCGGCCTCCGCGGCAAACGTCGCCAGATAGTAACTTGCGGTCTCGCGCGCGATGCGGGTCATCGCGCCGCCTGCCGCGCTGCCCATCGCCAGCATCTGGCCGCCGGTGACGCCCGTCAGATTCTCCAGCCCTTCCACCAATCCCGCCTCCGGCGTCTCTTCTGGGCGCACCAGAAAGAACTGCGTGCGCGCGGCTTCGGCCGCCTGGCCGACGCGCTGGAATTCGCCCGGCGTCAGCTGGCACTCGAGCGCCGCACCGAGGCTGGTCGGACCCTGAACAGGAGCCGCAAGCGCGGTCGCAAAATACACCACCGGCGTGGGCGTCCCCTGGCGGCTCGTGCTCGTCATGATGGACGCCAGCGTGGTCAGCGCGTCACGGCCGTGGCAGATGCGCTCATTGGCGGTCACGCTCGACTTGGCGCGGCCCTGGATCCCGGCCACGGCTGCCTGAAACTTCGCGCGGTCCGTTGTCGGCCCCAGCGAGATAGTGCCCCGCGGCAGGGTGAACACGCCCAAGCGATCGCGCACGGAGATTTGTTTCTCAAATGCGACGAGCGCATCGCGCACCGTGGCATCGAGGCCCGGCCTCAGAGATTCCTCATCGATCACCAGCACGAAGCTTCGGCCGGCATCACTCATGGCGTTGGTGGCAAACGGTGCCGGTAGTGTACTGGCCGCCGCGCCGAACCGCACCAGTTCAAGCGACGTGACCGCGCGGTCTTTGCCGCCGACCTTCAGCGCGATCTGCGCTGCGGTCAGGTCCGTCACAGGCTGCCCGTCCGCGCCGACCGCGATAAAGTCCACGGTTTGCGGCGCCGCTCCGGCGCCCCCTCGTTGCCCGGCGGCAATCGGGCTTGTGGCAATCAACACGACCAGGGTGGCGGAGAGAAGCGTGGGACGAATCATGGATGAGGTCATAACAGGAAGAGAATAACTGAGACTGGGTTACCGGGATACTTTTCGTAGTGGCCGGAGCACCCGGCCACCGGCCTGGCCCTGGGCCGCCACTTCAAACGCGACACCCACCGCCGTGCCTGCCTCCCCGCCATATCATCGTCGAACAGGGCCACCATGGCGCTGGACACCGCGGCGCTCGCATCCGGCGAGTCAAACATCGTCACGACCCGCACGCGGGCTGTGCCGGACTCGCGCGACGCGTATGCGGTGACCCGCAGTGGCAAATCGCGGAACAGCCGCGCCTCTTTCATCATGCCGAGCGGCGTGAGGCCGCTGCTGTTCATGAAACGGGTGGCCGGCCGGGCCACCGAGATGTCGAGACCACGGAGCGCGCCGGCCGTCTCCGACGGTTCGGGCTCCACGCGCGCAATGTAGTACCCCGACGTTTCGCGCGCCACTCGTGCCAGCGCCGAGTCGTCCGCGCCGCCCAGATACATCAGGGGGCCGCCGGTGACGCCGCT
>JANLHE010000038.1 GCA_024653875.1 Acidobacteriota bacterium | reverse complement strand
GCCTCACGCTCGGCGTGTTCGTCGTGGGCCTCTTCAGCGAAGACCTCCGCGGGTTCAGCGCGATCACGGACTCGCCGATCCTCGCCGCGCTCGTGCGCGCGGTGGGCGTGGTGGTGCCGGCCTTCTCCGCGTTTGATATCAAGGCCGATGTGGTCAACGGCCGCCCGCCCGTGCCCTGGGCGTACGTGACGATGACCGTGGCGTATGCCGCCTGTTATGCGGGCGCGCTGGTGGGCGGCGCCGTGGCGATCTTCTCGCGGCGGGAGTTCACGTGACGGGTGGGCGCGCGGGACGCGTGGCCGCGTGGGTGGGCGTGGCGGCGGCCATCGGGTTGGCGGCGGTGACGCTCGAGGCCCGCGACCGCTGGTACCCCAGGGCCCCGTCCGAAGAGCGCCTGCTGTATCTCACCAACGGCCGCGTGGCCGATCGGCTGTCGTTGTCGTTTGATGCGGTGATGGCGGACGTGTACTGGATCAGGACCATCCAGCACTACGGCCGCGAGCGCAAGACGCCGCGATTCTCCGGACAGTTCGAACTGCTGCACCCGTTGATCGATCTGACGACGTCGCTCGATCCGTATTTCACGGTGGCCTATCAGTTTGGGGCGTTCTTCCTGGCGGAGCCGCAGCCGAATGGCCCGGGCCGCGTGGATCTGGCGATCGCGCTGCTGGAAAAGGGCCTGCGAGCGGAACCGCCACGCTGGCAGTACGCGCAGTATCTGGGATTCATGCACTACTGGTATACGGGGGATATGACGGCCGCGGCGCGGGAGTTCACGCGCGCGTCCGAGATACCCGGCGCGCCGATCTGGTTGAAGCCCGTGGCCGCCAACATGTTGATCAAGGGCGGAGACCGCGAGGCCGCGAGAGCGCTGCTCACGGAGTTGTCCCGCGCGGACGAGCGGTGGATTCGCGACCTCGCCCTGCGCAAGCTGCGCGAGCTGGACGAAGGCGGGCGCCGGTGACGCTGATCGAACTGAGTGGGCTCGCGGTGTTCGGCCTGATGATTGGCAGCTTCCTCAACGTGTGCATCTCGAGGCTGCCCGAGGGCGTGTCGATCGTGACGCCGGCCTCGCGATGCCCGTCGTGCGGCACGGCGCTCGTGTGGCGTGACAACGTGCCCGTGCTGAGCTGGCTCGCGTTGCGGGGGCAGTGCCGGACATGCCGATCCCCCATCAGCCGCCGCTATCCCGTCGTTGAACTCGCCACGGCAGGCGTGTTCCTGCTGCAGGGCGCGATGCTGGGCGGGTCGCCGCTGACGACCGACGGTCTGGGCCTGGCGCTGGCGTCCCGGCTGGTGTTCTCGGCGCTGCTGATCGCGCTCCTGGTCACCGACCTGGAGACGTTCCGCCTGCCGAATCCACTGACGTACTTCGGGCTGGCCGCGGGCGTGGTGTTCAGCGCGGTGGGTCCCCTCGGCGTCAGCCGGAGCCTGATTGGCGCCGCGGTCGGTGCCGGTGTGCTGCTGGCGATTCGGGAACTGTGGAAACGGCTCAAAGGGGTGGACGCCATGGGCCTCGGGGACGTGAAGATGCTGGCGATGATTGGCGCCTTCCTCGGCTGGCAACAGGTCTGGCTCGTCCTCCTGCTCTCGAGCGTGGTCGGCGCGATCGTGGGCGTGGGCCTGGCGGTGGCCGGCCGCGGCACCATGCAGACCAAGTTGCCCTACGGCGTCTTTCTGTCCATCGCCGCCCTGGTGGCCTCTCTCTGGGGCCAGCCGTTGATCGACTGGTACCTGGGCACGTTGTCGATCTGACGATTGCACTTTTCGCCCACCGACCTCTGAGGTCGGCTGGCAGTTTCTGCCACCTGGCTGGGAGAACGG
>JANLHE010000037.1 GCA_024653875.1 Acidobacteriota bacterium | reverse complement strand
CGCCGGTACTGCATGCCATCAAAGTGTATCGCGCTGACGCGGGCGTAGGCGCGCGCCATGGCGTCGGCGTGGGTCGTCCCGCGCGCCACCACGGTCAGCACGCGGCCCCCGGCCGTGACCACCTGATCGCCGCGCCGGGCCGTGCCGGCGTGAAACACCAGCGCCTCGTCCTCCGGCCCGCCGGTCAGGCCGTCAATGGGCGCGCCGGTCGCGGGGGTCCCCGGATAACCCGCCGCGGCAAGCACCACGCCGACCGCCGCGCCTGGCGCGGTGCGGAGGTAGCCCTCATCCAGGCGGCCCTCGGCCGCCTCCAGCAACGTGGCGGCAAACCGGCCTTCGAGCATCGGCAACACCACCTGGGCCTCGGGATCCCCGAAACGGACGTTGAATTCGATGACCTTGGGGCCGTCGGCCGTCAGCATCAGGCTCACATAAAGAAATCCGCGGTACCCGCGATCGGCGGGCAAGCCGTCGATCACCGGCCGCACAATCGTGCGCATCACGTCGGCCCCGAGCGCCGCGGTCATGAGTGGACTGGGTGCAAACGCCCCCATGCCGCCGGTATTCGGGCCGAGGTCGCCGTCGAAGATCCGCTTGTGGTCCTGGGCGCTGCCCAGCGGAATCGCGCGGCGGCCGTCGGCCAGCGCGAAGAACGACACCTCCGGGCCGACCAGGCACTCCTCGATCACCAGGCGCGCGCCGGCACGTCCAAACGCCTGATCCACCATGGCGGCCCGAACAGCCATCTCGGCCTCGGCCCGATCCGCGGCCACCACGACGCCCTTGCCACCAGCGAGGCCGTCGGCTTTGACGACGACGGGGAAGCCGAACTCGTCCCCGGCGACCGCCGCCAGCGCGGCCTCGACCGTCTCGCAGACGCGGTAGCGCGCCGTGGGAATCCCGGCGGCGTCCATGAACCGCTTCGAAAACACCTTCGACGTTTCAAGCGCCGCCGCGCTTCTCGGCGGTCCTACGATGGGCCGTCCCGCGGCCCGGAAGACATCCGCCAGGCCCCGGTCCAGCGCGGCCTCGGGCCCCACCACGGTCAGGTCTATGCCCTCGCGCCCCGCCAGCGCCAGAACGGCCGGGGGATCCAGGGGATCCACTGGAAAGCACTGGGCAATCGAGGTCATTCCTGGGTTTCCGGGCGCACACACGACCCGCGACACCTCCGGATCCTGCGCCAGCCGCCAGGCCAGGGCATGTTCCCGGCCGCCTCCCCCCACCACGAGGACGTTCATGAGAGGGATTCTATGCGGGTCCGGCCCGTGGTAGGCTCTTGTGTTGCCCCTCGGGGCACAATTTCACCAGGGAAGGGGGTGTTCAGCCATGGCAGAAGTACGAATCCAGGAAGGCGAGTCTATTGAGAGCGCATTGCGCCGCTTCAAGCGCAAAGTGCAGCAGGAAGACATCATCAAGGACATCAAGAAACACTCCTTCTACCTGAAGCCCGGCGACAAGCGTCGTGTGAAGCAGGCGCTGGCGCGCAAGCGCTCGCGCAAGAAGCAGCGCCGCGACGTCGAATAGGCGCGCCGGCGCCCACTCCCACGCCCCTCAGGCTCCCGCTCGCGCGGGGACCTCTGGGGCGTGTTTCATGCCGGAAGCCCTTGTCAAATTGCGGGCTCACACCCTAGACTTACCGGGAAGCTTGAGGTCCCCGATCACCATCTCGGGAGCAGGGTGCGCCGCGGCGATACCGCTCCCTCGGGGATGAGTCCAGATGCGCCGCTGACGGCGGCAGCAACAGGAGTTGGCATGCAGATCGACGAACGACAGGTAGGCGAGGTCACGATTCTGGACCTGAAGGGCAAGATCACCCTGAACGAGGGAGACGAGGTCCTGAAGGACAAGATCAACTCGCTGATCCTGCAGAACCGCAAGCGCATCCTGCTGAACCTCGCGGATGTGCCGTACATCGACAGCGCAGGTCTCGGTGAGATCGTCCGCACGTACACGACGGTCAGCCGCCAGGGCGGCCAGCTGAAGCTGGTCAACCTGACCAAGCGGATCACGGACCTCTTGATGATCACGAAACTGCTCACGGTGTTCGAGACCTTCGACGTCGAGCAGGACGCGCTCAAGAGCTTCTCGTAACCGATTCTCGAGAATCGCCCGTTTTTCAGAGGCGATTGACGGACGGGCCAATGGCCCGTCCGTCGTCGCGCTGCATGGCGCGAGATACCACTCGTCCAGTTCTCAGCACTCCGGCCGGGATGTCAGCCGACGTTCAGGCACCGGTTCGGCCATGGGCCCTGTCCCTGCTGCTATCGCTGCGCCCCGTCCAGTGGACCAAGAACCTGCTGGTGTTCGCCGGTCTGATTTTCGGCCGGCGGTTGCTCGATCCCGCCGCGGTGATCGACTCGGTCCTCGCCTTCCTGGTGTTCTGCGCGCTGTCCGGCGTGGTGTATCTCGTCAACGACGTGCGGGACATCGACGCCGACCGTCAACATCCCACCAAATCGAAACGCCCCATCGCGGCCGGAGTGATCTCGCCGGCCAGCGCCATGGCGGCCGCCCTGGTGCTCGGCGCCGGCGCGCTGGGCCTGGCGTGGTGGCTGGCGCCGGTGTTCGGCCTGGTGGCCACCGCGTACGTCGTGCTGCTGACCATCTACTCCACCGGGCTCAAGCACATGGTGATCCTCGATGTCCTCACCATCGCCGCGGGGTTCGTCCTGCGGGCGGCCGGGGGCGCCGTCGTGATTGGCGTGTCGATCAGCCACTGGCTGCTGGTGCTCACGCTGCTGCTGGCGTTGTTCCTCGCGCTCAGCAAACGCCGGACTGAACTGGTCACCCTGGCGGACGCCGCGCACGGGCATCGCCGCAGCCTGGCGGAGTACACGCCCGCGCTGCTGGATCAGTTGATCACCATCGTCGCCGGCGCCACGCTGCTGGCGTACGCCTTCTACACGATCAGTCCGGAGACGGTGGCGAAGTTCGGCACCGACCGTCTGCTGTTCACGCTGCCGTTTCCCTTGTACGGCATCTTCCGGTACCTCTACCTTATTCACCGGCATGAGGGCGGGGCCGACCCGTCCGAAACGCTGCTTTCCGACCGGCCCATCCTCGTGTGCGTCGCCCTCTGGGCGTGCGTGGTGGCCGGCGTCATTTACGGGCCGTGGCGCTGACGCCGGGCCAAAGGATCAGGGTGTGTAATGATGAATGATTTTCAGGTCAAGTCCGACGCCGTGGATGTGGACGCCATCATGCGTCAGATCCGCGCGCGCATCCGCGAGAAGCGCGGCGCCGATTACACCGAGGCCGAAGTGCGGGAACTGGCCAAGGTCAAGCTCGAACAGTTCATCGATCCCAAGGGCGTGCGCTCGGATCTGGTGGCCCAGTTCCGCCGGCACCGGCCGGCCAGCGCCGCGCCGCCCAACTATGCGTTTGAAGACGATACGTTGTACGAGACGCACCGCGGACTGCTTCGCGCGATCCGGCGGGTGTTGAATCCCCTGCTGAAGCTGTTCTTCAACCCGAACAAGATTTCGGCCGCGCTGCACATCCAGGCCAGGGCCAACCAGGAGTTCCATGAACGCCTGCGCCAGCGCGAGGAGACCGACGCGCTGTACTACGAGCTGGTGCACAACCTCGCGCTGGAAGTGACCCGCCTGAGCATCGACGTGCACAACATGAAGATGCGGGTGGAGTCGATGGCGAGCCGCCTCGACTTCGACGAACGGCGCGGCCGCGCGCTGGAAAGCGTCGTGCAGTACCGGCCGGCGCGCCCCGCCGGCAACCAGCGCCCGCAGGCACCGCGCCCACCAGCGCCGGCGAGCGCGCCGCCAGCCGCCGTCGCAGCACCGGCCGCGCCGGGCGCCGGCGATGCGCCATCTCCGGAAGAAACCGCGGACTGGGTGGCCGAAGGCGGCGCGGTCGCGCAGGACACGGGTGCGGACGCGTCCGCTGACTCGGGCAGCGACGAACAGTGAAAATCGCAGTCGTGGTCCAGCGGTACGGCGCCGGCATCAACGGCGGCGCCGAACTGCACGCGCGTTACATCGCCGAGCGCCTCTCGCGTCACGCCTCGATCGAGGTCCTCACGACGTGCGCGAAGGACTACCTCGCGTGGCAGAACGAGTGGCCGGCCGGTGAAGAAACGGTCAACGGCGTTCGCGTGCGGCGGTTTCCGGTCTCGCGGCCCCGCAACACGGATGACTTCGGCCGGCGCTCCGCCGTGGTGTTCGATCGCCCGCATTCGCTCGCCGAGGAGCTCGCGTGGCTGGACAGCGAAGGCCCCCGCAGCCCGGCGCTAATCCGCCACCTGCACCGGGTGCGGGATGAATTCGACTTCTTCCTCTTCTTCAGCGCGCGGTATTACCACGCGTGGCACGGCGCGCGCGCCGTGCCGGGGAAGGCCATCCTGGTGCCAACCGCCGAACGTGATCCGGCGGTTGGTCTCGGACTCTTCGGCCCGGTCTTCCGCGGCGTGCGCGCCCTCATGTACAACTCGTACGAAGAGCGCGCGCTCATCCACGGCGTCAGCGGCAACCAGGCCGTCCCGGGCGTGGTCGTCGGCGTGGGCTCGGATATTCCCGAGCGGACGCAGCCGTGGCGGTTCCGGAAGAAGTTCAACGTCAAGCGCCCGTTTGCGATTTACATCGGCCGCATCGACGCCAACAAAGGCTGCCGCGCGCTTTTTGATCACTTCATCAACTACGCGGCCGGCCACCCGCGCGGCCTCGATCTCGTCCTGCTGGGGCAGGCGGTCATTCCCGTCCCGTCGCACCCGCGGATCCGCGCACTGGGCTTCGTGTCGGATGAGGACAAGTTCGACGCGCTGGCCGCCGCGGACCTGCTGGTCATGCCGTCTCCGTTCGAGAGCCTGTCAATGGTCGCCCTGGAAGCCTGGGCGCTGGGCAAGCCGGTGCTGGTGAACGGCGCCTGCGATGTCCTGCGCGGCCAGACGTTGCGCGCGAACGGCGGGCTCTACTACGAGTCGTTCGACGACTTTGCCGAGGCCATGTACAGCCTCGAGGCCAACGGCCCGATAGGCGCGATTCTGGGCCGCCAGGGTCGTGAGTACTTCAAGCGCCACTACACCTGGCCGGTCATCGAACGGAAGTACCTCGAGATGTTCGATCGCCTGACGCGCGACGGGGCGACGCCGTCGGCGGAAACCTGGCCGGGCTGGTGGGCGCGACGCCAGCGCACCCTGCCCCCCGCGAGGCGGGTCCTGGACACGGTGCCCGCGGGGCCGGTGCTGCGATAACCATGGCCCCGAACGTCCACCAGATCCTCGCCACGCTCGGCTACGGCGACGCCATCGGCAACGAGGTGCTCGGGATCAATCGCGCGCTCCGCGCCGCCGGTTACGCGTCCGAGATCATCGTCGAGACCGCGGACCCGCGGCTGGAACACCTCACGGTGGATTATCGCGACATGGTGGACGAGGTCGGCGCGGATGACCTGCTGATTCACCACTTCTCGCTGGGATCGCGCGCCTCACGCACGGCCTTTGCGCTGCCGGCGCGGATGGCGCTGATTTACCACAACATCACGCCGCCCGAGTACTTCCTCGGGGTCCACGACCAGCTGGTGCGCCAGTGTTACCACGGGCGCCGCGAGCTCACGGCGTACCGCACGCGCTGCCAGATCGCGCTGGGGGATTCCGAGTTCAACCGCCAGGAGCTGGAAGCGGCCGGCTTCGATCCGACGGGCGTCCTGCACGTCGTGCCGGACTTCTCCCACCTCGACGTGACGCCGGACTCGCGCGTCCTCGACGCGTACGACGATGAGTGGACCAATATTCTGTTTGTCGGCCGCCTCATCCCGAACAAACGGCCGGATGACGTCATCCGGTTCTTCCACGCGTACAAGACCACCTGCAACCCGAAGGCGCGCCTGATCCTGGCCGGCTCGTACGGCGGCTTCGACAAGTACCTGGCGCAACTGCACGCCTTCATCGCGGCGCTCGGCGTGCGCGATGTCCACATTCTCGGCCAGGTCACCAACGAAGCACTGGCCGCCCTGTACGACACCGCGGACCTCTTCCTCTGCGCGAGCGAACACGAGGGGTTTTGCGTGCCGTTGATTGAGGCGTTTTACAAACGCGTCCCCGTGCTGGCCTACGCCGCCACCGCCGTGCCGGCCACGATGGACGGCGGCGGCGTGTTGTATGCCGATAAGGATCCTGCGCGCGTCTCGGCGCTGATGCAGTCGCTCACCGACGACGCCGCGATGGCCGATCGCGTGCTGCTGGCGCAGGACGCCGCGCTCGATCGCCTGCGCGCCCGGGACTTCGACGGCACGCTGCTGCGTCATGTGAACCAGGCGCTGTCGTCGCCGAGGCGCCCCGCGCCTGCCCTGGCGTTCGATTTCTGGCGCCAGTTCGCGCTGGCGGACGACCTCGAAGAAATCAGGCAGTACCGCCCGGCCGCGTTCAAGGCCCTGCCGCGCGAGGACGACGCCGGACCGGTGGCTGATCTGGGGCACCGCGCGTGATCATCCACCAGTGGATTCCGGCCGCGCACCGCGGCGATGCCGTGGGCGACAACGCGCGCGTGATGCGGGACCTGCTGCGGTCGTGGGGCCACCAGTCCGATATCTTCGCACTGTCGATTGACGACGATCTGGCCGGGGACGTCAGGCCGTGGCAGGACGCCGACGCGCGCCAGGGCGACATCACGATCTTCCACTTCGCCATTCCGTCGCCGATGACCAGGGCGTTCGGCACGTTGCCGGGTGCGCGCGTGCTGCACTACCACAACGTCACCCCGGCGCACTTTTTCGCGCCGTATGACGCGGGCATCTGCCGGATGGCCGCCGAGGGCCGCCGCGAGCTGGCGACGCTGGCCGGCCGCACCGATCTCGCCCTTGGCGTCTCCGAGTACAACCGGCAGGAGCTCGAGGCGCTGGGATTCGACCGCACCGGCGTGCTGCCCATCGTCGTGGACACGGCGCGCCTGACCGGCGCGCCCCCCGTGCCGGCGCTGGAGTCGCTCCTGCAGGACGGCCTGGCCAACATCCTGTTTGTCGGGCGCGTCGCGCCGAACAAGCGGATCGAAGACCATATCCGGCTGGCCGAACAGTACAAACGGTACGTGGACGTCTATTACCGGTTCATCTTCGTCGGCAACTACAACGCCGTGCCCGGGTATTACGCCACCGTGCGGGCGCTGATCGCGGAATACGAGATGCTGCCCGAGCGGTTCTGGTTCACCGGGCCGGTGCCCGATCGGGAATTGGCCGCCTATTACCGCCACGCGCACGCGTATGTCTCGTTGAGCGAGCACGAGGGTTTCTGCGTGCCGCTGGTGGAGGCGATGGCCATGGACGTGCCGATCCTCGCGTTCGACGCGGCGGCCGTGCCGGAGACCCTTGGAGGCGCCGGCGTCACGTTCGCACCCAAGGACCTGGAACTGGCGGCCGAATGGCTCGGCGCCCTCGTCTACGACGACCCCCTGCGGCAACAGGTGATTGCCGGCCAGCGGCGGCGCCTTGCCGCGTTCAGCCGCGCCGCACTTGGACCGCGTCTTAAGTCCCTGCTGGCGGCCGTGGCCTGACCGTGCATATTACAACCGAAGGGCACTTCGGGGATTAGAGAGTTGCTGTGAAGATAGCCTTTATCGTCCAACGTTACGGCACCGAGATCCTCGGCGGGTCTGAGTATCACTGCCGGCTGGTCGCGGAACGCCTCGCCGAACACCA
>JANLHE010000034.1 GCA_024653875.1 Acidobacteriota bacterium | reverse complement strand
TTCGCCCCGCCGCCGCGCCCGTCCTAGTCTTTTCGTTTCTGTCGCGCGCGTTCGAGCGCCTCGCGCAACTTCGGCTCCAACCCGCGGTCGGTCGGATTGTAGTAGCGCCGGTGGGTGAGGCCATCGGGCAGGCACGACATGTCGGTGGTCGCGTCGTCGGCATCGTGCGCGTACTGATACCCCTTGCCGAAGTCGAGTTCCTTCATGAGCTTTGTCGGCGCGTTGCGCAGATGCAGCGGGACGGGCGCGGCCTCGTCGCGCAGCGCATCCCGGGCGGCGGCTCCGTAGGCCAGGTACACCGCGTTGCTCTTGGGGGCGGCGGCCATGTAGGTCACCAACTGCGCGAGCGCGGTGTTGCACTCGGGCATGCCCAGGAAGTGGGTCGCGTCCTTGGCGGCGATGGCCAGTTGCAGCGCGCGTGGATCGGCGTTGCCGATGTCTTCCGACGCAAACCGCACCAGGCGCCGCGCGACGTACATCGGATCCTCGCCGGCCTCGAGCATCCGCGCGAGCCAGTACAACCCCGCATCGGCGTCGCTGTTGCGAATCGACTTATGCAGCGCCGAGATGATGTTGTAGTGCTCGTCGCCGGCCTTGTCGTAGAGCAGCGCCCGACGCTCGATGAGGTCGGTCAGGGCCGTCAGCTTCAGCGCGCGCGTGCCCGAGGCATCCGGCTTCAACGTGCCCACGACCTGTTCGAGCAGATTCAGCGCCACGCGCGCGTCCCCGTTGGCGTAGCGGGCCAGCGCCGTCAGGGCGTCGGCCTCGGCAGTCACCCGCAGCGTGCCCAGGCCGCGTTCCTCGTCGGCCAGCGCCCGGCTCAGAATCGTCACCACGTCATCCGAGGTGAGCGGCTGGAGGACGTACACCTTCGACCGCGAGAGCAGCGCCGAGTTCACCTCGAACGAGGGGTTCTCCGTGGTGGCGCCGATGAGGACGACCGTGCCGGATTCGATGTGGGGGAGGAACGCGTCCTGCTGCGCCTTGTTGAAGCGGTGGATTTCGTCGACGAAGAAGATCGTCCGCCGGCCGCGCTCCGCGCGGGCGTGCGCGGCGATCGCAATCACGTCCTTGATCTCCTTGATGCCCGAGGTGACTGCGCTGAACGCCGCGAACTCCGCGCCGCTGGCGGCCGCGATGACGCGCGCGAGGGTGGTCTTGCCGGTGCCGGGCGGGCCCCAGAGGATCAGGGAGTGGAGGACGCCGGCGTCGATTGCGCGGCGCAGGGGCTGGCCTGGCCCGACAAGCGGGGCCTGACCCACGTATTCATCCAGCGTGCGCGGCCGCATGCGTTCGGCGAGCGGGGTGGAGGGGCCGGCGTCGACCGTCGGTTCGTCGCCAAAGAGCGAGCGGGTCATCGCGCGCTCCGCTGCCGGCGCGCCTCGTACAACACCAGCGCGGTGGTGACGGCGACGTTGAACGAGTTCACGCCGGGCCGCATCCCGATGCTCAGGCGCACATCCGCGCCCGCCACCAGCGGGGCCGGGAGGCCGGCGCCCTCGTTGCCGAACAACACCAGCGTCGGCCCGGTCAGGTCGGCCGCGTG
>JANLHE010000030.1 GCA_024653875.1 Acidobacteriota bacterium | reverse complement strand
GTCAGCGTCAGCACGATGGCCCAGGCCGACTGCAGCACGATGGCGGCGGCCGGGGTGTGGAACCGCGGGTGCAGCCGGGCCAGGGCCGGCACAAACGCGCCGTCGCGCGCCATCGCGAAGTAGACCCGCGTGGGCGCCAGGATGGCCAGGTTGAGAAAGCCGAACGTGGAAATCGCAATCGCGCCGGCGATGAGCCGTTCGCCCGCCGATCCAAACCACCGGCCGGCCGCCTCCGCCGCGGGCGTCTCGGTCGCCGCCAGACCGTCCAGCCCCAGCGTGCGCAGATACGCCACGTTGGCCAGCAGATAGACCACGACGACGGTCAGCGTGCCGACGAGCAGGGCGATGGGGAGGTGGCGCCGCGGATCGCGCATCTCCTCGGCCACGTAGTTCGCGTTCTGCCAGCCGCCGTACGCAAAGAGGATGGGAATCATGGCCACGCCGAAGGTGAGCGCGGTGGAGGGCGTGGCGTCCACGCGCGCGGCCGTCAGCCATCCCGGGGCTTCGGGGCCGGTCCACGCGAACATGATGAGGGCGGCCAGCGCGGCCACCTTCAGGATCACGAAGACGTTCAGGACCTGGCTGCCGGGTTTGACCCCGACGTAGTTGATGGCGGAGAGGACGACGATCGCCGCGACCGCGATCACCTGCGGGTCCGCGCCGTCGCCGCCGGCCATGCGCGAGGCGTACTGCGCAAAGGTGATCGCCACGGCGGCCATCGCGCCGGTCTCGATCATGAAGAGCAGGGCCCAGCCGTACAAGAAGCCCACCAGCGGATGCCACGCCCGGCTGAGGTAAACGTACTGGCCGCCGGCCTTGGGCAGCCGCTGGCCCAGTTCGCCGTAGGCAAAGGCGCCGGCCAGCGCCACGGCGCCGCCGACGGCCCAGGCGAGCAGGACCAGCGACGTGGAGTCCAGCTGGCGTGCGACCAGGTACGGGTTGATGAAGATGCCCGAGCCGATGATTCCGCCGATGACGATCATCGTGGCGTCGAACGGCCCGAGCGCGCGCCTGAAACTCACTCCGGTCCTTCCCGCAGCTGGTCGGTGAGCGCGGCAATCGCCGCTTCGAGCATGCGCCGGTGCGCGGCATGGGTGGCGATGGCGAGATCGGCCCGGGCCCGCGCCAGGGCCATCTCGCACGTCTGGCGCCGCGCGGCCCGCGCCGCGTCCTCGGCAGAGACAGGGCCGCGTGCCTTCGCGGCCGCGGCCGCCTCGCGGTCCGCCTGTTGCGATTCGATCGCCTTGCTCTCCCAGCCGCGCGCCATCAGCGTGTCAGAACCTCCGTGGATGCACGGCATACAATAGCGGAAGACGGACAACCATGACACGACCACGTCTATCTTTCTGGGGATCAGCCCTCCTGCTGCTGTTGGCGGTGGGATGTTCGGTGCGGGATGCGGCGTGCGGCCGGCAGGTGGCGACCGAGCCGGCTATTTCCGAGGCCGACCGCGCGGCGCTGACCGGGACCGAGGCGCCCCGGGTGCAGATCGCCGTGCTCGGCGACAGCCTGGCGGCCGGGTTCGGGCTGCTGCAGTCGGAAGCCTTCCCGTCGCTGTTGCAGCAGAGATTCGATGAAGACGGCTACGCCCGCATCGACGTCGTGAATGCGGGTATCAGCGGCGACACGACGGCGGCGGGCTTGCGCCGGCTGGAGTGGGTCCTCGAACCCACCGTGCGGATTCTCGTGGTGGCGCTCGGGGCCAACGACGCGATGCGCGGGCAGTCACCCAGGGAGACGCGCGAGAACCTCTCGCGGATTATCGAAACCGCCCGGACGAAGGGCGTGCAGGTGCTGCTGGCCGGAATGGAAGCGCCCCCGAACCTGGGCGATCAGTTCAGGGCGGAGTTCCGCGCGATCTTTCCGGACCTGTCCGCGAAGTACCAGGTGCGCCTGCTGCCGTTCCTGCTGCAGGGCATTGCCGGCGAGGCGCGCCTGAACCAGGAGGACGGCATCCACCCAACCGCCGAAGGGCAGCGGATGATCGCGGAGATGCTGTACCCGCTCCTGCAGCCCATGGCCGATGACGTCCTGAGCCGCTGAATGATCGAACTGACCGATGTCTCCCGCACCGTCACCAGCGGTGCCGGGCCGCTGACCATTCTCCATCCCACGTCGCTCACGATCGCACGAGGCCGCACGGTGGCAATCACCGGCCCGTCGGGCAGCGGCAAGTCGACGCTGCTCGGCCTGCTGGCCGGCCTGGACACGCCGACCACCGGGCGGGTGCTCATCGACGGCGTCAACATCACGGCGCTGGGCGAAGAGGCCCTGGCGCGCCTGCGCGGCGAGAAGATCGGCATCGTGTTTCAGTTCTTCCATCTCATCCCCTCGCTGACCGCGCTCGAAAACGTGCTCGTGCCGATGGAACTGGCCGGCGCGGCGGACGCCCGCGCGCGGGCCGGCGTGCTGCTGGCCGACGTCGGGCTCACCGGCCGCGGCCACCACTATCCGTCGCAGTTGTCAGGCGGCGAGCAGCAGCGGGTGGCGATTGCCCGCGCGCTGGCGAACGATCCGCCGCTGCTTCTGGCGGACGAGCCCACCGGGAACCTCGACTCGGGCACGGGACACCAGGTGATCGATCTGCTCATCGCGGTGAACCGGACGCGCGGCCGCACCCTGGTCCTCGTGACCCACGACCCCGAACTGGCCGGCCTGGCCGATGAAGTCATCGCGTTGCGCGATGGGCGCGTCGTCTCCCGCCAGGAGCGCGCGTGA
>JANLHE010000027.1 GCA_024653875.1 Acidobacteriota bacterium | reverse complement strand
AGCGGGTGAAAGCGGCGGTCAGACGGCATCACGTCCGTCGCGCGGCAGCAACTGGTCCCGCAGGGCAATCGCCACCGGCCGCGCCAGTCCCGGCAGCCCGACGCGGGCGTGCTCGGTGCCGGCGGTGTGGATGATCAGCGTGCTCAGTTCGTGGCTGCGCTCGAGCGGCCCTTGCGACACATCGGTGTGCTGTACGCGCGACCGCGGCACGTTGATGATGCTGCGCCACACAACGCCCCTCCGAATCTCGAGCCCGCCGTCGTCAATCCTGTACGAGGCATGGCGGTAGGCAATCGCCGGCCAGCGCCACAGCCACCAGGCCAGCAGCACGGACGCCGCCAGCCACGCGCCGGCCGCGACGGACACTGTCGTCCACGACGGTTGTACCGCGAACCCGGCCGACGCCAGGCCAATCAGGGCCGCGGCAGACAGCACCGCCGTCGTAATCAGGCCCACCGTCTGGCGGACATCGATGATGCGCGGGTCAAGGCGCTGGAAACCCTCGGGAACCATGGGAGCAAGACTATCGCCATTTTGAAGTACACTGAACAGGATCGCTGGCGTGGTTCGTTCACGCCGCTGACCTGAGAGCGGCCCCGCGGGTGCCATCCATACCCCCCGCGATCAGGTGCCCCGTCCGCCCTCCGTAAAGGTGGAGCTTCCCATGGCTCACCGGTGGATCACCGTCGACGGCAATGAGGCCGCGGCGTCAGTCGCGCACCGTACTCACGAAGTTATTGCCATTTATCCCATCACGCCGTCATCCACGATGGGTGAGTTGGCCGACGAGTGGTCCTCGAAGGGCAAGGTCAACATCTGGGGCCAGGTCCCCAGCATCATGGAAATGCAGTCGGAAGGCGGCGCGGCCGGCGCGGTGCATGGCGCCCTGCAGGCCGGCGCGCTGGCCACCACGTTCACCTGCAGCCAGGGCCTGCTGCTGATGATCCCCAACCTCTACAAGATCGTCGGGGAACTCACGCCGTTCACCATGCACGTCACGGCGCGCACCATCGCCACGCACGCGCTGTCGATCTTCGGCGACCATTCGGACGTGATGGCCTGCCGGCAGACCGGCATCGCCATGCTGGCCGCCAACACCGTCCAGGAAGCACACGACTTCGCGTGCATCGCGCAGGCGGCCACGCTCGCGTCACGTATCCCGTTCATCCACTTCTTCGACGGCTTCCGCACGTCGCATGAAATCTCCCGCATCGAGGAGTTGACCGACGACGACCTGCGGGCGATGTTGCCGGAAGACCTCATCGCGGCGCACCGCCGGCGCGCGCTCACGCCGGACCACCCGGTGCTGCGCGGCACCGCGCAGAACCCCGATGTGTTCTTCCAGGCGCGTGAGGCCGCCAACATCTTCCACACGGAATGCCCGGCCCACGTGCAGGCCGCGATGGACACGTTCGCCACGCTGACCGGCCGGCAGTACCACCTCTTTGACTACGCCGGGCACCCGGACGCCGAGCGCGTCATCGTCATCATGGGATCCGGCGCGGAGACGGTCGAGACGCTGGTGGAGCACCTGGTCGCCGCCGGCGAACGCGTGGGCGTGCTCAAGGTTCGCCTCTACCGGCCGTTCGACGTGGACGCGTTCATGGCGGCCCTGCCGGCCACCGCGAAGGCCATCGCCGTGATGGATCGGACGAAGGAACCGGGCGCCATCGGCGATCCGCTGTTCCTCGACGTCGTGGCCGCGCTCAACGAGGACGGGCAGCGCCATCCAAAGGTCATCGGCGGCCGGTACGGCCTGGCGTCGAAGGAGTTCACGCCGGCGATGGCCAAGGCAATCTTCGACGAACTGTCGAAGCCGAAGCCCAAACCCCACTTCACCGTGGGGATCAACGACGACGTGACGCGGATGTCGCTGGAGGTGGATTCGGAGTTCTCGCTGGAGGAGTCGGGTGTGGTGCGCGCGGTGTTCTTCGGCCTCGGCGCCGACGGCACGGTGGGCGCGAACAAGAACTCCATCAAGATCATCGGGGAAGACACGCCCAACTTCGCGCAGGGTTTCTTCGTGTACGACTCCAAGAAGTCCGGCGCGGTGACCATCTCGCACCTGCGGTTTGGCCCGAAGCCGATCCGCGCGCCGTATCTCGTCCGCCAGGCCGGCTTCGTGGCGTGCCACCAGTTCGACTTCCTCGACAAGTACGACGTGCTGGGGTACGCCGAACCGGGCGCCGTGCTGCTCCTGAATGCGCCGTACGCCGCGGGCGAGGTGTGGGACCACCTCTCGGCCGACGTGCAGCAGGCCATCATCGGCAAGGGCATCCGGCTCTACACGATCGACGGGTACACGGTGGCGCAGGAAGCGGGCATGGGCAACCGCATCAACACCATCATGCAGGTGTGCTTCTTCGCCATCTCCGGCGTCCTGCCCCGCGACGAAGCCATCACGCACATCAAGGAGACGATCCGCAAGACCTACGGCAAACGGGGCGACGCGGTGGTGCAGTCGAACTTTGCCGCCGTGGATGCGGCCCTGGCGCACCTGCACCAGGTCACCGTGCCGACGGCCGTGACCTCGACGCGCCATCCGGCGCCGATGGTGCCGGCCGCCGCGCCGGACTTCGTGCAGCGCGTAACGGCGATGATGCTGGCCAATCAGGGCGACATGCTGCCCGTGAGCGCGTTCCCGGTGGACGGCACCTGGCCGATAGGCACGGCGCAGTGGGAGAAGCGGTCCATTGCCACTGAAATTCCTGTCTGGGACGAGGGCCTGTGCATCCAGTGCAACAAGTGCGCGCTGGTCTGCCCGCACGCGGCGATTCGCGCCAAGGT
>JANLHE010000026.1 GCA_024653875.1 Acidobacteriota bacterium | reverse complement strand
ACGGGCTGGCTCGGCAGCACGTGGCCGCGCGTCCGGAAGTGCCACTGCAGGTAGCCGATCCACAACACGAGCTCGGCGATGGCGGCCGCGCGCGGGTTGATCTCGAGCCCGAGGAACTGATGCGGATCGACCGTGAAGCCGGTGGCCTCGAGCGTCATCGACACACCGAGCGCCTCGAGCTGCAGGAGCACCTCGCCCTCGAGCTTCTTGAGGTGCTCGAGCGTGACGTAGAGGAAGTTCCCGGACCCGCACGCGGGGTCCAGCACGCGCACGGTGCACAGCTTCTGCAGGAAGGCCCGCACCTCCGCGCGCGCCTCCTTGTCCTTCCCCTCAGCCGCGAGGGTCAACGCGGCCGCCTGCACGTCCTTCCAATCCTCGCGCAGCGGTTCGACGATGGTGGGGACGACGAGGCGCTCGACGTAGGCGCGCGGCGTGTAGTGCGCGCCGAGGGCGTGCCGTTCGGTGGGATCGAGCGCGCGTTCCAGCAGCGTGCCGAAGATCGCGGGTTCCACGAACTGCCAGTCCGCGTTGGCCGCCTTGCGCAGCAGCTCGATCTGCGGGCGGGTGAGCGGCAGCACGGTCTGGTCCTTGAAGAGTTTGCCGTTGAACTGCGGCAGCGTCTGTTTCAGCGCGATGGACAGGCCCCCCTTGTCCATCGCCGTCCACAGCTCCCGCACCATCGGCACGAAGTGCGCGGGCTCCTTGATGAGTGAATCCAGCAGCGTGGCGAAGCTGCGCTTTGGAATGAGCTCCACGTCTTCGGCGAAGAACGTGAACAGGCATCGCGTCAGGAATCCGGCCACCGCCTCGGCCGGGTGCCCGGCCTCTTCCAACTGCACGGCGATGTCCGCCAATTGGGCCGCGATGACGCGCGTGACCTTGGCCGCCTGCCGGCTCGGATCCAGCGACATCGGATCCAGCCACACTTGCCGCAGACGATTCCGCACCGCCTCGTCGCGCAGTTGCTCGAGCCTGATCTGGTGCGACCGGGTATCCGGAAACGGCGTGTAGGTGGCGCCCGACCGCGTGAAGTCGCTGTAGATCTGGATGACCGTGCCGACGTCGACGATGACGAGGAAGGGGGGACGGCCCTCGTCGACCGGGAGCGCTCGCGCGTACTGCTCGGCCTGGCCGCGCGCCCGCATCAGCGCATCGTCAAACCCCTTGGGCGCGGTCTGGCGGACCTTCTTGGCTTCCAGGACAAAGGACCCGCGGCGATACAGATCGATGCGCCCGGCGGACTCCGTCCCGTCGCCGTGCACGAACCGGACTGGCCGCTCGAAGACGTACGCGTCCGTGCGGGGATCGCCGCTCGAGGGCTCGGGCCTGGGAAGGTCCAGAAGGGACGCCAGTTCCGTCAGGAAGAGCTGGTAATTGGCGAGTTCCGTGCCGCCGGCGGATTTCCAGCGGTCGATGAACGCGTCGATGGTGGGCACCGGGTGATTCTAGCCCGGCTGGACCTCGGTCAGTTCCTGAGATGCCTGGCGAAGAACTGATCCACCCGCGTCCAGGCATCCTTCAACACATGGGCGCGCGTGAAATAGTGGAACTCCCCGGGGTAGGCCATGAATGACACCAGATCGCCCTTACCCTGCTTGAGCAGCTCATCGACGAGGCGGACCGAGTGCACGTAGGGCACGTTGACGTCGGCCGTGCCGTGCAGAATCAGCAGGGGCCGGACCAGGCGGTCCATGTGTGACACGGGTGACGCCTGGGCGTAGACCTTGGGATTGTTTTCCGGTGTTCCGATCCGGCTGACGGTCCAGCCCCCGTGGTACGGGTCTTCGTAGTACAGGGCGTAATCGGCGACGCCGGCGACGTTGACCGCCGCGCGAAACGCCGTCGGCATTTCGGTCACCGCCAGCAGCGTGAAGAAGCCGCCGTAGCTCAGTCCCCAGACGCCAATGCGTTCGCCGTCCACGTACGGCAGGGCCTTCAGGTAGTTCGCGCTGAGTCCGGCATCCCTGAAGTCCTTGCCGCCGACGTCCATGTAGACGCCTTCCCGCCACGCCGATCCGTATCCGATGCTGCCACGGTAGTCGGGTGCCAGGACCACGTATCCCTGCTGGGCGAGGTACTGGTGAAAGCTGTAGTAGACCGCGTAGTTCCGCTGGATGTGCCAGCCGTCGTAGTTCTGGTTGACTCCGTCGCCGTGAATCCAGACGATCGCCGGGTGCTTCTTCGTGCGGTCCAGCGTCTTTGGGACGAACAGATACGCCGGCACCTTCTTGCCGTCCGCACCCGCGTATTCCACCAGTTCCGGCTCGACGAGCGCCGTGCGATCGAGGCCAGCGGGGAGAGAACTGGTCAATCGCACAGGTGTTGCGCCGGGCGCCGCGTCAATCACCCACAGGTCCGCCGAATTCCGTGGGTCGGTGTGTTGATACACCAGCTTCCGGCCATCGGGCGACCACCGCGGGGCTGTGTTCGTCCCGCGCCCGGTCGTCAGCGTCGCAATCGTCGCGCGCGCGGGATCGCCGTTGAGCGTGACCAGGCCAAGCTGACGGTTGCCGGGATTGCTGCCCTGGTTGGAATCAAAGGCAATCCGGGTGCTGTCCGGTGACCAGGTTGGACGCCAGGCCTCGAAGGCCCCCTTCGTGATCTGGATCGCCGGTCCCCCGGTCGAGGGCATGACGTAGAGATGATCCCAGCCGTCGCGATCGCTCAGAAAACTGATCCACTTCCCATCCGGCGACGCCTGCGCGCCGCCTTGCGCATCGCCGGTCATGCTCCAGAACGTGTCCTTGGTTTCCTGGTGCACCAGTCGTGGCGCCTGGCCAGTGGTATCCCCGATGTAGATTTCGCGACGCGTGAAGTCGACCGTGCGCTCGGCCAGAAAGTGCGCCGGGTCAATCCACCGGCCGCCGCCCCTGCCGCCCCCGCGCCCGCCACCTGCGCCCGCGATGGTCGACGTATAGGCCTTCGGTGCGCCGTCCGCGATCGAGACGACATAACTCTGCCCTGGTGTCCCGGCCACGTTCTCGGTGGCCAGGTAGATGATCTTGGCGCCGGAGTACCCAGGCGAACTCTCGTGCCGGATCGTCCGACCGCCGCGGCCGCCGCTCGTGAACGTCAGGGAATCGCCGTGGCCCCAGGCCAGCGACGCCACCGGGCCATCGAAGGTCGCGATGACGCGGTCGCTGCCATCAACCAGTGACCGTGTGTGAATCTCCCGCCGCGTGGCCCCGGCCTCGACCGTGATGTACGCCGCACGCGATCCGTCCGGCGAGACGACCAGGTTGGTCCCGGGCGGCTGGGCGAAGACTGGTTGCGGCGTGCCGCCACCGGCAGGCACCTTCATCAGCGCGCCGGCGCGCGTGAAGTACAAGTCCCGGCTGTCCGCACCCCAGAAGACACCGGCAGTCGGCGCGCCGTCGTTCGTGATCGCCACCGGGGGCGTGGTTCCATCAGCCGCCGCCACGTGGAGGTTCGTGACGCCAGCCCGATCCCACAGGAACGCCACCCGCCGGCTGTCGCGCGACCACACGGGCGCGGACGGGTGCTTGATGTCAATCAGGCTGTCGATCGTCAGGCGTCCCGACGCCGGCTGCGGCGGTGGTGCGGGCGTGCCCCCAACGGGCACCCACCACCCGATAACGAGCAGCAGAAGTCCGGGTCCGACCACCCCTCGCGGCGTCAGTGGCAGTGTCATGACCGGGGACACTACGACCCGGCCGGCAGGATTGTCAAACGGCAGCGACGCCGTGACATTGGCGTTGCGCCGGCCGGACCCCTCGCGTATGCTCCAGCTCAGCAGCAGGTCGGCGGTTTCGCCACCGCCGCGTGTTTGCGTTTTGCAGTCGTTGAACTGCAGGGGGAGCAAAGCATGTTACGGAAGTCCTGTCTCACGGGAATCCTGCTCTTGTCGCTCGGTATCGCGTCGCCCGCGTGGGCGCAGGTGCAAACCGGCGGCATCTTTGTGAAGGTCATTGACGACCAGGGCGCGGCCATCCCTGGCGTAACTGTCACGGTTACCAGCCCCGTGTTGCCCCAGCCGTTGGTTGGTGTGACGGATTCGACCGGCGTCCAGCGGTTCACCGCGCTGTCGGTCGGCACCTACGCCATCAAAGCCACGCTCTCGGGGTTCCAGACCATCACGCGTGCGGGCGTGCAGGTCGTGCAGAACCAGACCGTGTCGATTGCCACGACGATGAAGGTGGGCGCGATGACGGAGGAAATCACGGTCCGCGGCGAGACGCCCGTGGTGGACACCAAGAGCGCCTCGGTGGCCACGAACCTCGACGCGATGTTGCTCGACACGACTCCGGGCGGCAAGGATATCTGGAGCATTCTCGAGTACAAGATTCCCGGGCTGGTGTTTAATGCGCCGGACGTGGGCGGCAATCAGGCCGGGCTGCAGCGCGCGTTCACGTCACGCGGGACGCCGAATTCGCAGAACGTCCAGTTGGTCAATGGCGTCAACGTGGGCGACCCGGCGGCGATCGGCTTCTCGATGAACTACTACGAACCGGCGACGTTCGAGAACGTCCAGGTGACGACCGGCGCCCAGGACATTTCCATGGGCACGTCGGGCACGTTGATCAACATGGTCACCCGCGCTGGCACCAATCGGTTCGGCGGCCAGGTCGGGGGGAGCTACCAGGGCAAGACGACGCAGTGGGACAACGTGGATGAAGCGCTGAAGACCGCCGGCTTCCGCCCGGAAGCCCAGGCGGTGGACTTCATTTCAAACGCGAACGTCCAGGCGGGCGGCCCGCTCGTGGCCAACCGGTTGTTCTACTTCGGCAACGTGAACAACCAGCAGACACACGTGAACGTCCCTGGGTATCCCGCGATCTCGCCGCCGCAGGTGCCACAGATCACGTCGGGCAATGACAGGGACTCCACCGAGATCTGGAGCGTGTCCGGCAAGCTGACCTATTCGCTGGGTTCGTCGAACCGCTTCGAGAGTTACGGCAACTACCAGTGGTACGACAAGCCGAACCGCGGCGCGGGCGCCAACGTGACCCTCGATTCCAACCCCAAGGAACACGACACGTTCCTTATCTCCCAGTTGTCCTGGAACTCGGTCGTGACCGACAGCCTCGTCGGCGACACGAAGATCGCGTACAGCAATACGCACTTTCCGCTGAGCCAGAAGACGGATCAGCAGACGTTGTTCGACAATGCGGCCGGCGTGCGGCTTCGCAACAACGCGACGAACAACCTGATGTTCCGCCGCCGCCTGCAAGTCACGTCCAACTGGAACTACTACCTGTCCGAGTTCGCCGGCGGGCGGCATGAGTTCAAGTTCGGGTTCGATCATGGGTATACGCCCGAGGACGTGACGTCGCAACGCGCGGGCAACGTGGCCCTCACGTTCCGGAGCGTGGCCGGCACCGCCAGTCAGCCCGCCGG
>JANLHE010000025.1 GCA_024653875.1 Acidobacteriota bacterium | reverse complement strand
TGGGCCCGGACCGACCGATAATTCCTACCTCAGGATTCCAGGGCGGGGGGGGGGCATGGCGGCTAGACCGACGTGGAAGGGCTATCTCAAGATCAGTCTCGTGAACATCCCCGTGCGGGTGTTCCCGGCAACGGACTCGGCGGCGACGGTGAGCTTCAACCAGCTCCACCGCGAGTGCCGCTCGCGCATCAATCAGAAGAAGTGGTGCCCGACCTGCCAGACCGAGGTGGCCAACACCGACATCGTCAAGGGGTACGAGTTCGAGAAGGGCAAGTACGTGGTGATGGAGGAGGAGGATCTGGCGAAGGTCCGGACCGAGTCCACGCGCGTCATCAACATTGTCCAGTTCGCCGACGCCAAGGTGATCGATCCGGTGTACGTGGAGCGGCCGTATTTCCTGGCGCCCGACGGACAGGTGGCCGCCGATGCGTTCGCGGTCATGCGCGAGGGCATGCAGGGCAAGGCTGCCGTGGGCAAGGTCGCGCTGTACGGACGCGAGTACCTGGTGGCGATCATGCCGCGCGAAAACGGCCTGGTGATGTACACGCTGCGCCACGCCAGCGAAGTGCGCGCGATGAGCGAGATCGACGAACTGAAGTCGGTGCCCGCCAAGATCAAACCTGATGAGTTGAAGCTGGCCCGGCAGGTCATCGGCAACTTCGAGGTCGGTGGCGATCTGACGCAGTACAAGGACGGCTACCAGGAAGAACTGCGGCGCATCATCGACGCGAAGATCGCGGGCGAGGAAATCGTCGCGCCGATCGGCGACGCGCCGCCCAAGGTGGTCAACCTCATGGAGGCGCTGCGCCAAAGTCTGGAGCGCGTGTCCGCCAACAAGAAGAAGGCGGCGCGCGCCGTCTCGGACAAGCCGGCTGCCAGGGCCGTGGCGGCGCCACGCAAGCGTACACGCGGATGACCTATGGACGACTTCGAGAAGCTAGGCCTGTTCTACCTCGGGCGTCCCGTCGATCCCGCGACACGACACACCCTGCCTGAACCCTTCCTCCTGGACTCCCGGGATCTGACGACGCACGCGGTGTGCGTGGGCATGACCGGCAGCGGCAAGACCGGCCTGTGCCTGTCGATGCTGGAAGAAGCCGCCATCGACGGCGTGCCGGTGATCGCGATCGACCCCAAGGGCGATGTCGCCAATCTGCTCCTGTCCTTCCCCGCGCTGGACGCGGCGTCGTTTGCCCCATGGGTGAGCGCGGACGAAGCCGCGCGCGCGGGCGTGACCGTCGACGCGTTCGCCGAACGCGAAGCCACCAAATGGCGGGAGGGCCTGGCGGGCTGGGGGCAGGACGGCGCGCGCATCACCCGCATGCGTGAGGCCGCGGACTTCGTGGTCTACACGCCCGGCTCAAAGGCCGGCACGCCGCTGTCGGTGCTCAGTTCGCTTGCGGCGCCGCCCGCACGCGTGCGCGACGATGAGGAAGTAATCGGCGATCGGGTGTCGAGTACCGTGGGCGCGCTGTTGAGCCTGCTCGGGGTGGAAGCGGACCCGCGCACCAGCCGCGACCACATTTTGCTGTCGACCATCGTGCACGACGCGTGGACCGCCGGACGCGATCTCACGCTGAGCGACCTGATCCACCACATCCAGAAACCCGGGATGGCCCGCGTGGGCGTGCTGGAGCTGGAGTCGTTCTATCCGGAGAAGGACCGTTTCGCCTTTGCCACGCGGCTGAACAACCTGCTGGCGTCGCCCGGGTTTGCGGCGTGGCTGGAGGGCGAGCCCCTCGACATCGGCCGTCTGCTTCACAACCCCCAGGGCAAGCCCAAGGTCAGCATCATCTCGATTG
>JANLHE010000023.1 GCA_024653875.1 Acidobacteriota bacterium | reverse complement strand
TACAAGCTGCTCTGCCGGCAGGTGGCGGCGCGCATGGACCTGACGGCCAGCTTCCTGCCGAAGCCGATGACCGGGGTCAACGGCAACGGCATGCACACGAACCTCTCCATCTCGAAGGGCGGCAAGAACACGTTCTTCGACGCGAAGGGGCAGGACCAGCTCTCGAAGTCCGGCTGGGGCTTCATCGACCGCATTCTCGCCAGCGGTCAGGAGATCTGCCTCACGCTGAACCCCAGCGTGAACGCCTATCGCCGGCTGGACCCGCACTACGAGGCGCCGAACCAGATCAAGGCGTCGGCGGTCAATCGCGGCGCGATGGTGCGCATCCCGCTGGGTAACGAGAAGTCCGCCCGGGTGGAAGTGCGATCCATCGCGCCGGACGCCAACCCGTATCTGGCGCTCTACACCTTGCTGCGCACCGGCCTCGAGGGACCGCTGGGCGACGAGGATGCCGAGACGCGCCGCTCACGCACCAAGTTCCTGCCCGACAACATCTATGACGCGATCCGCCTCTTCAAGGGCAGCAAGTTCATGACGGAGATGCTCGGCTCGGACGTGCACCAGCGCTACGTGGACGTGAAAGCCGCGCAGGCCGACCGCTGCCCGAAGGCGCTGGGCTCGCGCATCAAGGCCGCGGAGGTCCAGTTCCACCACGAGGTGACGAACCAGTATCTGTGGTCGCAGTTCTAGGGGGTCCTGGGTCCTGAGGTCCTGGGTCCTGAGTCCTCGGTGAAGAACAATCCGTTTTCCGGACTGCGTCAGCAGATGGGACTGCCAGAGGCATCCAGCACCGCGGCGCCGGCTACTCCGGCTCCGGACTCTGGACTCGGGACCCAGGACCCAGGACCCATCCGTGCCGTCGTCCGCTACGAACGCACGGGGCGCGGCGGCAAGGACGCCACGATCATCGAACAGCTCGGCCTGCCGCCCGCCGAACTCGACGTGTGGCTCAAGGCCCTGAAGGCGTCGCTCGGCTGCGGCGGCAGCATCGAAGGCGCCGCCATCATGCTGCAGGGCGATCACCGCAAACGCCTGGTCCAGGTGCTCACGGCCCGAGGCGTACGAAAGGTGATCGTCGGCTAGGGACGTCAGGACGTTGAACCCGGGTACTCTGGACCCGGCCTCGCGATGGGCTCGCCCTACGCCCCCTTCAGCCGTTCCGGCCGAAGGACGAGGTTCTCGATGAAGAACTCCATCATGCGCGCGTTGTTCACGCCCGTGTGACCGGCGTCGGGGCCGACCTGCACTTCAAAGCTCTTGCCGGCCGCCTGCAGCGCCTTGATGAGCTGCATCGAGTTGTTCGGGTGCACGTTGTTGTCCGCGGTGCCGTAGTAGAGCAGCAGCCGGCCCTGCAGGTTCTTCGCGAGGTTCATCGCATTGCCCGCCTCGTAGCCCGCCGTGTTCTCCTGCGGAATCCACATGTACCGCTCGGTGTAGATCGAATCGTAGTGATACCACGACGTCACCGACGAGGAGCCGGACGCGGCGGCCCAGACGTCCGGGTGCTTGAGAATCGACAACGCCGACGAGTACCCGCCGTACGACGTGCCGTAGATCCCGACGCGATTCTTGTCGAAGTACGGCCGGCTCCAGAGCGCCTTCACGCCCAGCGCCATGTCATCCATCTCGGTCACGCCCAGGTTCAGATAGGCCGCATCCAGCGCCCGCTTGCCCATCCCCGGCGCCGACCGCGAGCTGAGCTGCAACATCAGGAACCCGTAGTTCGCGGTGGGGTTGGGGACGGCGAAATTTTCGTTGGTGACCGCCGAGCCGGGGCCGCCGTACACCGACGCCAGCGCCGGATACTTCCTGGCCGGATCAAAGTCCGCCGGAAAACTGATCATGCCGTAGAGCTGCGTCGTGCCATCGGCCGCGAGATACGTGAACTGCTCGCTCTTCTTCAGCTTGAGCGCCTCGAACTTCGTCATGTCGCTGGCCGCCAGCTCCTTCAGCACCCTGCCGCTGCCGTCCAACAGGCGTGACGCCGGCGGATCCGTATGCGTCTGGATGACGTCCACGATGAACTTGCTGTCGGGCGACACGGTCACCGTGTGGGTGTACTTCGGATCGGTGAGCCGCACGTCGCCCGTGCCGTCCAGCCCCACGCGATGCAACTGCACCTTCATCCAGTTGTCGCCGGAGCGCGCGGTGTAATACACCACGCCGGCGGCTTCATCCACCTTGGTGACGCCGACCACCTCGAACGTTGCGTGCTGCGTCAACGGGGTGATCAACTTGCCGCTCATGTCGTGGAGATACAGGTTCCGCCAGCCGTTGCGCTCGGACGTCCAGATGAAGCGCCGGTTGTCGCTGAGGTACTGCATCGGCGGCGAGTTCACCACCCAGCCGGTGGGCCACTCTTCCGAGAGGATCACGCGGCATTCCCCGTTGGCCGGCAGGCACCCGGCAAACTCCAGCTTGTTCTGGCGGCGGTTGGTGCGGTTCATCAAAAGCTCGCTGCCGTCGTGCGACCAGGCCACCTTGTACACGTAGTGGCCCACGTTGTCGTTGGTGAACACCCCCGTCTCCGGAATATCCGTGAAGGGGCGGCCGTCACGCACGTCCACCTTCGTCGTGGTGCCGGCCTTGATGTCGTGAATGAAGATGTCCGCCACCGGGTTCGGCGCGCCGGACTTGGGATACGCCTCCACGTCGAGGGCGCTCTGGATACCGGTCTGCGACATCTGCAGGTAGAAGTCCTTCACCTTGCTCTCGTCGAAGCGGTAGAAGGCGACCTTGCTGGAGTCGGGCGACCACCAGATCGCCGTGGTCTGCGAGAGTTCCTCGCCGTACACCCAGCTCGCGGTGCCGTACTTGATGCGCTTCTCTTCGCTGCCATCCGTGGTCAGGGCCTTTTCGCCGGTGCCGTCCGCGTTGGCGATCCAGATGTTGCGGTCCTTGTGGAACGCGCGCTTCGATCCGTCCGGGGCGCCCACGCAGGCCGCCTGCCGTCCGCGCTCGACTTGCGCCGGCGGACATCCGCCCAG
>JANLHE010000022.1 GCA_024653875.1 Acidobacteriota bacterium | reverse complement strand
TCTCTGTAGACGGAGGGCACGGGCTTTAGCCCGTGCCGCACGCCCCGGGCTGAAGCCCGGGGCCTCCGTACGACTACACCCAAGTGAAAACTGCTCTAGATCAGCGGCGCGTCTCCCGGTATTCCTCGGCCTTGTCGGCCAGGCCCTTCCGGCGGGCGGCCTCCACGTCCACGGCCTGCGCCTCGGCGTAGTCGCGAATCTGCTGCGTGATCTCCATGCTGCAGAACTTCGGCCCGCACATCGAGCAGAAGTGCGCCACCTTGGCGCCGTCCGACGGCAGGGTCTCGTCGTGATACGCGCGCGCCGTGACCGGATCGAGCGCCAGATTGAACTGATCCTCCCAGCGGAATTCAAACCGCGCCTTTGACAGCGCGTCATCCCACGCCTGCGCGCGGGGGTGGCCCTTGGCCAGATCGGCCGCGTGCGCCGCGATTTTATACGTGATGACACCGGCCTTCACGTCGTCGCGATTGGGCAGGCCGAGGTGCTCCTTGGGCGTCACGTAGCAGAGCATCGCCGTGCCATACCAGCCGATCATCGCGGCGCCGATCGCCGACGTGATGTGGTCATAGCCGGGCGCGATGTCGGTGGTCAGCGGCCCGAGCGTGTAGAACGGCGCTTCCCCGCACCACTCCAGCTGCTTCTCCATGTTCTCGCGAATCAGGTGCATCGGCACGTGGCCCGGGCCCTCGTTCATCACCTGCACGTCGTACTCCCAGGCGATCTTCGTCAGTTCGCCCTGGGTCTTCAGCTCGGCGAACTGCGCCTCGTCATTTGCGTCGGCAATCGAGCCGGGCCGCAGCCCGTCGCCCAGCGAAAACGACACGTCGTACGCCTGCATGATGTCGCAGATCTCGCGGAAGTGGGTGTAGAGGAAGCTCTCCTGGTGGTGGGCCAGGCACCACTTGGCGATGATGGAGCCGCCGCGCGACACGATGCCGGTCAGGCGGCGCGCCGTCATCGGGACGTAACGCAGCAGCACGCCCGCGTGCACCGTGAAGTAATCCACGCCCTGCTCGGCCTGTTCAATCAAGGTGTCGCGATAGATGTCCCAGGTCAGTTCTTCCGGACGGCCCCCGACCTTTTCCAGCGCCTGATACAACGGCACGGTGCCGATGGGCACGGCGGAGTTGCGCAGGATCCACTCGCGCGTCTCGTGGATGTTCCTGCCGGTGGATAGATCCATCACGGTGTCGGCGCCCCACAACGTGGACCACCGGAGCTTGTCCACCTCCTCGGCAATCGACGAGGACACGGCGGAGTTGCCGATGTTGGCGTTGATCTTCACCAGGAAGTTCCGGCCGATGATCATCGGCTCCAGTTCCTGATGGTTGATGTTGGCCGGAATGATCGCGCGGCCGCGGGCGACCTCCGAGCGCACGAACTGGGCGTCCAGCCCCTCGCGGATGGCAATGAACTCCATCTCCGGGGTCACGTCGCCCCGCCGCGCGTAGTGCAGTTGCGAGACGCGGCAGCCGGGCTTCGTCTTCAGGCTGGCCCCGCGGCCGGTGGGCATCACATCGCCCCTCGAGACCACCCAGTCGCGGCGCAGGGCCGGCAGGCCCACGTGGGCGTCGAACCCGCGCGGCCCGCTGGCGTCGTACACCCGGACGGCCGGCTCCCCGCCCGACAGCGTGATCTCGCGCATCGGCACGCGCACGCCGTGCGGCCCCTCCACATACACCTTGCGGGACGAGGGGTAAGCGTGGTCGAAATCAGCCTCGGTCAGGGGCTCGTACGTCGGTCGGCTCATCACCGGTACTATAACACCCGGCCTTCGGCGGGCATCACAACCGGCGCACCACGAAACACTTGAGGTAGGCCGTCTCCGGCACGCCCAGAAGCACGGGGTGATCCCTGGCCTGCAGGCGTTTTTCCACCAGCGCCACCGGCACCCGCGCATCGACGGCGGCGTGCTGCAACATGTCCTGGAAGAGCATTTCGTCCACGTGATACGAGCAACTGCAGGTAATCAGGATGCCGCCGGGCTTGAGCAGCTTCAGCGCGCGCAGGTTGATTTCCTTGTAGCCCCCGAGCGCCTTCGGCAGCGTGGCCTTGTTCTTGGCAAACGCCGGGGGATCCAGCACGATCGTGTCGAACCGCTGACGGGCAATCTCGAGTTCACGCAGTTCGTCAAAGACGTTCGCCAGCCGCGTCTCGATGTTCGTCAGGCCGTTGCGCCGGGCATTGTCCGCGATGGCGGCCACGGCCAGTTCGGATCCGTCGATGGCCAGCACGGACTCACAGCGGCGCGCCATCTGCAGCGCGAACCCGCCGTTGTACGAAAACGCGTCGAGCGCGCGGCCCCGCGCGTACTGGCCGGCCGCCAGGTGATTCTCCCGCTGGTCCAGAAACAGCCCGGTCTTCTGGCCGTGCCGCACATCCACCTGGTGCGCGATCGTGCCCTCGCGCACGTCGATCAGGTCCGGCACCTCGCCCATCCGGACTTCCACCACCTCCGGCAGGTCTTCGAGCCGCCGGATCTTGGCGTCATTGCGCGCCAGGATGCCCTTGGGATGCAGGGCCTCGGTCAGCAGCTCGACGATCAAATCGAGGCGCCGATCCACGCCCTGGCACAGCGTCTGGACCACCAGGTAGTCGGCATACCGATCCACGATGAGCGCCGGCAGTCCGTCGGCCTCCGCGCTGACCAGCCGGTAGGCGGTGCCATCGGGCGCCAGCGCCTCCCGGTACGCCAGGGCGGCGCGCAGCCGGTCGCCAAACAGCGCCCGTTCGTCCCGCGGCCCCTCGCCCAACATGCGCAACGTGATCTGCGAGGTGCTGCTGAACAGGGCCAGACCCAGCGGACGGCCGCGCTCGGTGCGGACCTCCACCAGATCGCCCGGGCCGGCGTCGGCCGACGTCACGTCCGAGCGATAGATCCAGGGATGACCGGTGCGCCAGCGTTCGGCGCCTTTGGGGGCGATCACAACAACAGGAGGCACACTGGATTGTAGACCCTCGGTCTATACTCAGGCATATGCGCATTGCATTGGGTGCCGACCATGCCGGCGTCACTCTCAAGGATGACCTCGCCCGATGGCTCACCGGGCGCGGCGTGCCGTTCACGGATTTCGGCACGCACGGCGGCGAGTCGGTGGATTACCCCGACTTCGCGGCCGCGGTGGCGCACGCCGTGGCGTCGGGGGCGTACGACCGCGGCCTGCTGGTCTGCGGCTCGGGGATCGGCATGGCGATCGCCGCCAACAAAGTCCCGGGGATTCGGGCCGCCGGTGTGACCGAAGCGGAGTCCGCGCGCCTGGGCCGGAGCCACAACGACGCCAACATCCTCGCGCTCGGCGCCCGCCTGACGCCCCCCGCCCTGGCGCGCGAGATCGTCACCACTTTTCTTGAAACGCCCTTCGAAGGCGGCCGCCACCAGCGGCGCGTCGATAAACTCAGCGCCCTCGACGCTGCATCCGCTCACCCACAGCCCAGGGATTGACCGTGAATCATCTGACCTCCGCCGACCCAGACATCGCCAACGTCCTGCGCCATGAACTCCAGCGCCAGCAGCGCGGCCTGGAACTGATTGCGTCCGAGAACTTCGTCAGCCCGGCCGTCCTCGAAGCCATGGGCTCGGTGCTGACCAACAAATACGCCGAAGGGTATCCGGGCAAGCGGTACTACGGCGGCTGTGAGTTCGTCGATGTGGCCGAAACGCTCGCCATCGACCGCGCGAAGACCCTGTTCGGCGCGGACCACGCCAACGTGCAGCCGCATTCGGGCGCCCAGGCGAACATGGCGGTCTACCTCGCGATGCTCCAGCCAGGCGACACGATCCTCGGCATGAACCTGGCGCACGGCGGCCACCTCACCCACGGCCATCCCCTCAACTTCTCCGGCAAGTACTTCACCATCGTCCCGTACGGCGTCCGCACGGAGGACGAGCGGATTGACTACGACGAGCTGGAGCAGTTGGCGCGTACGCATCGGCCGAAGATGATCGTGGCCGGCGCCAGCGCCTACGCGCGCATCATCGACTACGCGCGCATCCGAGCCGTCGCCAGGGAAGTCGGCGCCCTGGTGATGACCGACATGGCGCACATCGCGGGACTGGTGGCCGCCGGGCTCCACCCGAGCCCGGTTCCGCACTCGGACTTCGTGACAACCACGACCCACAAGACGCTGCGCGGCCCGCGCGGAGGCCTGGTGCTGTGCCGCAGCGAGTTCGCCAAGGACATCGATCGCGCGGTGTTCCCCGGCGTGCAGGGCGGCCCGCTGATGCACGTCATCGCGGGCAAGGCCGTCTGCTTCAAGGAAGCGGCCAGCGCGGCGTTCCGGACCTATCAGCAGCAGGTGGTGCGCAATGCCGCGCGCCTGGCCTCCGGCCTCGCCTCGGCCGGCTTCCGTATCGTCAGCGGGGGCACCGACAATCACCTCGCGCTGGTGGACGTGTTCTCCAAGGGCCTCACCGGCAAGCTGGCGGAAGCGGCGCTGGGCCGGGCGTCGATCACCGTCAACAAGAACGCGATTCCGTTCGATCAGCAGCCGCCCATGACGGCCAGCGGCATCCGGGTGGGCACCCCGGCCGTCACCACGCGCGGCCTGCAGGAGCCGGAGATGGACGAGGTGGCGTCGCTCATGGCCCGGGTGCTGGACGCGCCCGAGGACGGGTCGGTGGCGCGCGCGGTCCAATCGGATGTCGAAGCCCTGTGCCAGAAGTTCCCGCTCTACCCCGCGCTGGCGTACTGACGGCGCGCGTCGCCGAGGTCTTCTCGGATGCCGGGCCGCTGGCCCTGGGCGTCGAGGGATTCGAGGCGCGACCGGGCCAGCGCGAACTCGCGCTCCGCGTGGCCGGCACGTTCGAACACGGCGGGATCCTGCTGGCCGAAGCCGGCACGGGCACGGGCAAGACCCTGGGCTACCTGGTGCCGGCCGCGTTGTCAGGGCGCCGCGTCCTGGTCTCGACGGGCACACGCACGCTCCAGGATCAAATTTTCTACAAGGACATCCCCGCACTGGCCCGCGCCCTCGGCGTCGAGGTGCGCGCCGCCTACATGAAGGGCCGCGCCAACTACCTCTGCCGCCATCGGTACGGCCGGCTGCAGGAGATTCGCGGCGGGCTGGGCGAGGGCGAACAGCGCTGGCTCGACACCATCGGGGACTGGCTGCCGGAGACCGAGACCGGCGACCGGGCCGAGCTGGCCGACATGCCGGATACGTTTCCGTTCTGGACGGAGCTGACCGCGACGAGCGAGCAGTGCCTGGGCCGCGAGTGCCCGCAGTTTGACGACTGTTTCATCACGCGCATGCGCGAACGCGCGGACAACTCCGACATCATCGTGGTCAACCACCACCTCCTCTGCGCGGATGCGTCGGTGCGGCAGGGAGATTTCGGCGCGGTCATTCCCGCCTGCGATCTGGCGGTCATCGACGAAGCCCATCAGCTCGAGGACGTCGTCACGCAGTACTTCGGCGTGTCGTTCAGCGTGCATCGCATGGACGAGTTCGTCCGGGACGCGGAAACTGCGGTGGCGTCGGTGCCGGCCGATCAGGGGCGGCACGCCGTCGCGGTGCAGCATGCCATCGGCGACGTCGAACGGGCGAGCCGCCGGCTGTTTGATCGCGCGCGACTGGAAGCCACGCGTGAACGCGGCGATCGCACCACGCTCACACCGGACGCGGCCGCGCGTCTCGCCGGCGAAGGCGCGGCGCTGCTGGAGGAACTGGGCCGGCTGGGCTCGGCCATCCGGGCCGTGGAACCGGCCCCCGAAGATCTGAAAGCCGTCCTGACGCGGGCCGGGGCCCTGCGTGACGACCTTCGCGTGCTGCTGGCGGCCGACGACCCGGCGTTTGTGCACTTCCTGGAAGCACGGGGCCGCGCCATCGCGCTGCGTGCGGCGCCGATCGACGTGGCGGCCCTGGTCCGGGAAAAGGTCATCGGGGATCGCAGCGCCACGGTGCTGACATCCGCGACACTCACGGTGGCGGGGGCCTTTGACTACGTCCAGGGGCGCCTGGGCCTGCCCACCGCGACCACGGTGCGCCTGCCCTCCGAGTTCGACTTTCAAACGCAGGCGCTGGTCTATCTGCCGGCCGACATGCCCGATCCGCGATCGCCGGAGTTCAACCGGGCGGCGGCGGGCGTCATCGCGGAGGTCCTGGACCGATCGCAGGGCCGCGCCTTCGTGTTGTTTACGTCGTACGCGGCGATGCGTGATGTCTTCGAGCAGGTCTCGCCCCACGTCCCCTGGCCCCTGCTGCTCCAGGGCACGGCGCCACGGCCGGCGCTGCTGCGCGACTTCCGCGCCACCCCGAATGCCGTCCTCTTTGCGACCGCGAGCTTCTGGCAGGGCGTGGACGTGGCCGGCGAGGCGCTCAGTTGCGTCATCATCGACCGGCTGCCGTTTGCGTCGCCCGGCGACCCGCTCGTGGCCGCGCGGATTGCCGCCATCGACGCCGCGGGCGGACATCCCTTCCACGACTATCAGGTGCCGCTGGCGACGCTGGCGCTGCTGCAGGGGATGGGCCGCCTGATTCGCACGCGATCCGATCGCGGGGTCCTGGCGGTGCTGGACCCCCGGCTCACCCGGATGGCGTACGGACGGAGGTTTCTGGCGTCGTTTCCGCCGGCGCCGGTGACGCGCGATCTGGACGTCGTCGGAAGGATGTTCCTGCGGTGACCCCGGCCCAGTTGTAAAAGATATAAAATGCCTGTGTGGAGGACGCCATGATTCGTCAGTCGTTTCGTCGCACTGGGTTGGTAGGTACGGTGGCCCTCGGGCTGCTGCTGGTCGCCACGTCCGCCTTTGCGCAGGCCCAGGGCTCGCTGCGCGGCCTCGTCGTCGACGAAGCCGGCAAGCCGGTGCCCGAGGCCGAAATCGTGCTGAAGTACGTCGGGGACGTGGAGATCACGGTCACGCTCAAGACCAACGGCCGCGGCGAGTTCACGCGCGCGGGCCTGCGCACCGGTGAATGGAAGATGCAGGCCACCAAGGGCACCCTCATCGGCTCGCAGACCGTGAAGGTCGTCATCAACGAGTTGACGCGACTCGAGGCGCTGGTCATCAAGCCGCCCGCCGAGGGCGGCACGGATACCTCGGGCATGACGCCGAAGGAGATCGAGGCCCGCAACAAGTTGATGGCGGCGATGCAGGCCGACTACGAGGCCGCGGTCGCCTCCATCGCGACGGACCCCGATGGCGCCATCGCGAAGCTCACGCAGGTCGCGTCACAGGTCCCGGGCTGCGCCATTTGTTACTCGAAGATCGGCGACGCCCAGATCAAGAAGGGCGACCAGGCCGCGGCCGAGGCGGCGTACAAAGAGGCGATCGCGATGGATCCCAAGCTGCCCGATCCCTATTCGGCGCTGGCCATCCTCTACAACCAGCAGAAGAAGTTCGATGACGCGGGCCAGATGAGCCAGAAGGCGAACGAACTGCTGGGGGCGACCACCCCCGGTGGCGATCCCGCCATGATGTACAACCAGGGCATCATCTATTGGAACGCGGGCAAGTACCCCGAGGCCAAGGCGGAGTTCGAGAAGACCGTCAAGGCGGATCCGAAGATGGCCGAGGCGTATTTCCGGCTCGGCATGGCCAACGTCAACCTCGGCCAGCTGCCGGACGCCGTGAAGGCGCTGGAGGAGTACCTCAAGCTGTCTCCGACGGGCGAAAACGCCGAGATGGCCAAGGCCATCCTCAAGTCCATCAAGTGAACATGTCCGGCGCCACGCTGGATGCCGACATCGCGCTGAACCTCGTTGCGGTGCGCCGCCGAATCGACACGGCGGCGCACCGCGCGCATCGCTCCCCCGCCGAGATCGAACTCGTCGCCGTCTCCAAGACCTTTCCCGTGGAGGCGGTCATCGCCGCCGCCACCGCGGGCCAGCGCCACTTCGGCGAGAATCGCGTGCAGGAAGGCCTCGACAAGATCGCCACGACCGCCGCACTGGGCCTGACCTGGCACCTCATCGGACACCTGCAGACCAACAAGGCGCGGAAGGCCGCGGCGGCCTTCCAGTGGATTCACTCCGTTGATTCGATGGACCTGCTGAAGAAACTCGATGCGGGCGCCGCGGACGCCGGGACGCGCCCGAAGATCCTGCTGCAGGTGGATCTGGCCCGGGAAACCACCAAGTTCGGCGCGGACGAGGCGATGCTCGAAGACCTGGCGCGCGCCGCCCTCGCGTCCACGGCCGTCCAGCTGCGCGGCCTGATGAGCGTGCCGCCGATCGCCGACGACCCTGAAGACGCCCGGCGCTGGTTCACGCAGCTGCGCGGCATCCGGGACGGTCTCGTGTCGCGCGGACTGCCCGCCCCGGCGCTGGCCGAACTCTCGATGGGCATGAGCCACGACTGCGAGGTCGCCATCGAAGAGGGCGCCACGATGGTGCGCGTGGGCACCGCCATTTTCGGGCGCCGCACACCACCCGCGCCGTGATCGACCTTCCCCTGGGCACGCATCGCCTCGGCGTGCGCATCGAGACGCGCGTCACGCCGCGCGCCTCCCGCAACGCGATCGACGGCGTGCGCGAGGGCCGGCTGGTGATCAAGGTCACGTCGCCCCCCGTGGACCACGCCGCCAACGCCGCGGTAATCGACCTGCTGGCCGACGCGTTGCATGTGCCCAGGCGCTCGCTCACCATCGTCGCCGGCGAGCAGTCGAGGTTGAAGTCCCTGGCGGTGGCCGCGCTCTCCGAAGCGGAGATCCGGCGCCGCCTGTCCGCTATACTCGGACAACCGTAGCGAAGAACATGCTGCTCATCGAACACCTCGACCAGCTCTACGCCGTTGCCGGTGCCGGACCGCGCGCGGGCGCGCGGCAGGGCGACATCACGCCCATCGTGGACGGGGCCGTCGCCTGTGACGGCGGCGTGATCGTGGCCGCCGGCACCACGGCGGACGTGCGCGCACGGATCGCGCCGGGCCGGGACACCACGGTCGTTGATGGGCGCGGACATTCGCTGGTCCCCGGCTTCGTCGATCCCCACACGCACGTCGTCTTCGCCGGCGATCGCCGGGATGAACTGCGCCGGCGGCTTGCCGGCGCCTCGTACGCGGAGATCGCGGCGGCGGGGGGCGGCATCCTCTCGACGGTCAACGCCACCAGGGCGGCGTCCGAAGAGGCCCTGGCCGCCCAGACGGCCGTGCGCCTGGCGGAGATGCTGGCGCAGGGTACCACGACGGCGGAGGCCAAGAGCGGGTACGGCCTCGACACCGCCACCGAGGTGCGCATGTTGCGCGTGATTGCGCGGCTCAACGGCGCGCAGCCCCTCGAACTGGTGCCGACGTTCATCGGCGCGCATGAAGTGCCGCCGGAGTATCGGAACCGGCAGGCCGAGTTCGTGCGCCTGGTCATCGACGAAATGATCCCGGCCGCGGCCCCGCACGCCGAGTGGTGCGACGTGTTCTGCGACCGCGGCTTTTTCACGCCGGAGGAGTCCACCGCCATTCTCGAGGCCGGCGCGCGCGCCGGCATGAAACCCAGGATCCACGCCGACGAACTCGCGGCGAGCGGCGGCCCGCAGGTGGCGGCCGCCGTGGGCGCGCGATCCGCCGATCATCTCGTACGCGTGGACGCGGCCGGCATCGAGGCGCTGCGCGCGGGCCGCGTGATCGCCACGCTGTTGCCGTGCGCCGCCTTTCATCTCAAGCTGGGACAGTTCGCGCCGGCCCGGGACCTGATCGCCGCGGGTGTGCCGGTGGCGCTGGCCACCGACGTCAATCCCGGCGGCGGTTTCTCGCCGTCGATGCCTTTCGCCATGGCGCTCGCGTGTTTCGGCATGCACATGACATTTGAAGAGGCGCTGGTCGCGTCCACCATCAACGCGGCCGCGGCACTGGACCGCCAGGATCGCATCGGCAGCCTCGAGCCGGGCAAGCAGTTCGACGCGGTCCTGGTGCGCGGCGCCGCCGTCACTCTTCTCCGGGTGAATGCATCGCCGATTGCCGGCGTCTACAAAAAAGGTGTCTTATGCTGACCGACCGCACCGTCACGTCCCTGCTTGAGGCCTTCAGTGCCGCCGACCCCACGCCGGGCGGCGGGTCCGCGGCCGCCCTTGTGGGCGCCACCGGCACCGCCCTGCTCGCCATGGTGGCCGGCATGCCCAAGTCCCGGACCAACGCGATCGCCGAGCGCGAGGCCCTCGATCACGCGCGGACCGAACTGCTCGCCCTGCGGGACACGCTGGCGGGCCTCATCGACCGCGACGCCTCGGCGTACGACCTCGTGATTGCCGCCTTCCGCAAGCCGAAGGGCACCGACGGGGAGAAGGCGGAGCGCAAGGCGGCCGTGCAGGACGCGACGCGCGCGGCCACCGAGGTGCCGCTGGAGACGATCCGCGCCTGCGTGGCGGCCATGCGCGCGGGTCTGGCGACCGCGATCCACGGCAACCCGTCGGCCGCCAGCGACGCCAAGGTGGGGTTCCGCATGCTGATGGCCGCGGCGGAAGGGGCGCGCGACAACGTGGACATCAACATCGGCGGCCTGGCCGACGCCGCGGTGCGGGCCACCATTCACGACGAGGCCGAGCGGTTGATGGCGGA
>JANLHE010000021.1 GCA_024653875.1 Acidobacteriota bacterium | reverse complement strand
GCCGCGGCGGGCAATCCGGCCACGCGGCAGAACCGCTGAAACTGATCGTCGTTGCCCACCGCGAGCACCAGCACCCCGTCGGCGGTGGCGAACGTGTTGTACGGCACGATGGTCGCGTGACGGTTGCCCAGGCGCGCGGGCGACGTGCCGGTGGCGAAGTAGCGGCCCGCCTGATACGTGAGCAGCGACGTGACCGAATCCAGCAGGCTGATGTCCACGTGCTGGCCGCGTCCCGTGCGGCCGCGCGCAATCAACGCGAGTAACATGCCCTGAAAGGCGAACATCCCCGCCGAGACATCCGCGATCGCCACGCCGAGCCGGACGGCCTCTCCGTCGGGCGTGCCCGTGATGCTCATCAGGCCGCCCTCGGCCTGGATCATCGCGTCGTAGCCCGCTTCCTCGCGGCGCGGGCCGGTGTGGCCGAAGCCGGAGATCGACACGTAGATGAGTTCTGGATATCTGGCGGCCAGATCGCGGTAGCCCAGTCCGCGGTCATCGAGCGTACCGGGCCGGAAGTTCTCGACCAGGACATCGGCGCGGGCGACGAGCGCATCGAGAACCGCGCGGCCCTCCGAGGTGGTGTAGTCGAGCGCGACGCTCTCCTTGTTGCGATTGATGGAGAGGTAATACGCGCTCTCGCCCTCCAGGAACGGCGGGCCCCACGAGCGCGTGTCATCACCACGGATCGGATGCTCAATCTTGATGACGCGCGCGCCCATGTCCGCCGCGAGCATCGTGCAGTACGGCCCCGACAGCACACGGGTCAGGTCCAGGACGGTGAGGCCGGCCAGCGGGCCGGGCCCGGAAACGACCTCAGAGGTCGTTTTCATCGATCACCCCTGAAAACGACCTCTGAGGTCATTTCCGCAACTTCAACCAGGTCCGCAAACAGCGCGTACGCGGTTTTTTCCAGCCCGCCGTCGCGCTGCGTGATGACCACGCGCCCGAGGATGTCCGTGTCGATCTCCAGCGCGTTGGCTTGCCCGTCAAGCCCGCCAAGCGGGTCACTGACTTCAAGGGTCTCCAAACCCACCGAGGTGACGATCCCGCCGGCCGTACGGGCCGCGCGCCCGACAAGTTTCATGCGGCGGCCCTGCGCGACAGCCGCGGCGACGCGTGCGGCATCCCCGGCGCAGATGCCCTCGCGGCGCACGTCCTGCGGCGTCATGCGCGCGTCCATCCAGACGTTCGCCAGCGCCGAAACCTTTGCCGCCGCATCCCACCCGTCGATGTCCAGCGAAGGATCCGCTTCCGCAATGCCTTCCGCCTGCATGCGCGCGAGCGCCGCGTCAAACGCCTCGCCGTGTTCCATGGCCGTGAGGATGTGATTGGTCGTGCTGTTGATCACGCCGCGGAATCCCAGCACGCGGACGCCGGGCATCGTCTCGCGCACGAGGTTGAAGATCGGGATGCCGTCCATCACCGCGCCTTCAAACAGGAACCGCCGTTTCGCGGCCGCGGCTTCCGACGCCAAGGCATGGTACGCGTGCGCCACCGGGCCCTTGTTGGCGCTGATCACGTGCGCGCCTGCGGCCAGGGCCGCGCGGACATGGGAAGTCGCCGGCTCGCCAAACCGCACATCCAGCGTGGTCGTCTCAACCAGTACGCGGACCTCGGCGCTCAGGGAGCCGAGTTGCGCAATCAGGGCATGTGCCGGTTGCTCGGATGAGGATGGCCCCGCCATCTCCCCGCTGGCCACCTGACGCGCGACCTGTGCGGCGTCGAGGCCCGCTTCGTCAAACACCGACCCGTGGCGCCGCGTCGCGATGCCCACCACCACCGGCTCGATGCCGCGGGCGTCCAGCGCCGGCCTCAATTCTTCCAGCAGGTGCACGAACCGCCGGCCGACGTGGCCGAACCCGATGAGCAAGAGGGCAACACGCATACGACGCTCAAGAGTGTATAAAGGATTTCATGACCATGCGACGCACCCTCCATTCCGCCTCCGCGCTGTCGTTCGCGTTGCTGGCCGGTGTCGTGACGCCGGCGCTGGCGCAAACCCCCGCGCAACCCGTGCCGGTCATCGTCGCCTCGGGGGAGAGCCGGATCAAGGTGGCGCCGGACCAGGCCTGGGTGCTTGTCGCGGTGGAAAGCCGGGACGTGAAAGGCCCCGAAGCGCGGCGCCTGGGCGCGACCGCCATGACCTCGGTCATGGCCGTCCTCAAGTCCACCGGGCTGCCCACCGACGCAATTCAGACCATCGGCTTCTCCCTGCACCCCGAGTACGACTACACCAACGGCCGCCAGCGGATGAAGGGCTTCGTGGTGTCCAACCAGCTCCAGGTGCGCATCGACAAGGTCGATCAAGTGGCCGAGGTGCTGGATGCGGTCGGCGTCTTGAGCCTTCCTGCGTCGTCCACCGCGACGATTGGGAACCTGCGGTTTGACCTGAAGGATCGCGCGGGCGTTGAGCGAAAGGCCCTGATGCAGGCCGTGCAGGACGCGACCGAGCGCGCCAAGGCCATGGCGGCCGGCGCGGGCATGGCGGTGGGACGGGTCCTGAGAATCGAAGAGAGCGGCGCGCAGAGCTCGATGAAGTTCGAGGCGCAGCCGATGATGATGGCCTCGCGGGCCGCGGACGCCGTGGCCACGCCCATCGCGCCCTCGGACATCGAGGTGATCGCCCAGGTCACGGTGACCGTCGAGATCAAATAGGCCGGGTGCGGTTCGGACGGTCGTCGTCGGGCAAGTCGAGCAACGGCGTCAGCTCTTCCTTCTGCACCTTGCGCAGCGTCAGGCGCAGCGGCTCCGGTGCCTCGAGTTCCTTCGTGGAGCTGACCCCCAGGTCCTTGAACCGGCGCGCGCCCGGCAGGACTTTTTGTTCAAGTGACCCGATGAAGCGGTCGTAGTTGTCGGCCGCCTGCTTGATGCTGGTGCCAACCTTGTCGAGGTGGTCCACCATCGTCGCGAGGCGGTCGTAGAGCTCGCGGCCCAGCTGCTGAATCTCTTCCGCGTTCACGGCCAGTTGTTGCTGTTTCCAGCCGTAGGCCACCGATCGCAGGATGGCCATCAAAGTCATCGGCGTGGCCGGCACCACGCGCATCGTGGAGGCCAGCTCCAGCAGCGTCTCGTCACGTTCAAACGCGGCGGCCAGTAGCGGCTCGATCGGCAGGAACATCACGACAAACTCAGGCGAGGGCTGAAACTGCGTCCAGTATTCCTTGCCGCCCAGCGACCGCACGTGTTCGCGGACCTGCCGCGCGTGCTGGCCCAGATGCGTGTCGCGGTCCGCGTCGTCGCGCGCGGTGGACGCGCGCAGGTACGCGTCGATGGGCACCTTGGAATCGATCACGATGCTGGCGCCGCCGGGCAGCCGGACAATCATGTCCGGCGTCTGCCGCCCGCCCGCGTCCGTGGTCGTCTGCGGCTGCTCCTCGAAGTCGCAGTGTTCGAGCATGCCCGACATCTCGACGATGCGCCGGAGTTGCACTTCGCCCCAGCGCCCGCGGGCGTTGGGGGAGCGGAGGGCCTGCGAGAGGTGTTCGGTGGTCTTGCGCAAACCCTCTTGCGAGGTCACCAGGCCGCTGAGCTGCGTCGCGACCGCCTGAAACGAGCCTTCGCGCGCCTTGTCAGCGGACGCGACCTGCGACTGGACCTTGTCCAGGGTCTCGCGCATCGGTTTGAGCAGGGCCTCGGCGCGCTGGACGAACTCCGTGCGGTTCTCGCGCAGCGCGTCTTGCGAGAGGGCGGCAAATGACTCGCGGAGTCGTGCCTGGGTTTCCGCCAGGGTGGCCCGCTGCTCGTCGGCGGAGCGGCGCGTGGCCTCGAGTTCGGCCGTGATCCGGGCCTGGTCGGCCACCAGTTGCTGCCGGCCGAGCAGGAACCAGATGGAGGCCGCCGCGGCGCCCAGCGCCATCCCGATGATCAAGAACAACACGGTACCAGTCATGAAAATGTTGTGACCGCCTTCGAAGATTGATTATCGTCCTGATGGCGATCGATCACGCGAGCTTTTTCATCGCCCGCGTGCTCTGGCGGATGTTTTGAGCGCCAGTTGGCGGGACTGAAGTCCCGCCTCAGCGTCGCTTCAACAACTCCAACACACGGGCGCGTGCCCGGGCCCTCACGTCGGCCGGCAGCGGCGCGGTGGCGGCCGTGCGGCAGAGTCCGGTGGTGCGGCGGAAGTCCTCAATCACGCGCCCGCATGCGGCGCACGACGCGGCGTGGTGTTCGATCGCCGCGCAGGCCGATCCGTTCAGATCCCCGTCGAGGTACGCGGAGATCTGCGCAAGCAGGGAATCGCAGGTGACCGGTGGCAGCCCGGTCATGCGGCGTCCTCCGAGCCCAGCGCTTCACGCAGCATGACGCGCGCGCGATGCAAACGGGTTTTCACGTTGACTTCAGTCATGCCGGTTACGTCCGCCACCTCGCGCGTTGACAGTCCTTCCATCTCGCGCAACAACACAATCATCCGATACGCGGGCGGCAGCGCGGCCAGTGCGCGCCGCAACCGCCGGCCCAGCCAGGCGTTCAGCGCCAGTTCCTCGGGCCCCTTGCCGCCGGTCGCCACGTCGCGCGGCGCCGATGTGCCGTCCGAATGGCCGAAGCCATGCGGCTCGTCCAGCGACTCCACCCGCGCCGGTTCGTCCACGCGTTTGCGCCGCTTCATCAAACACGCGTTCCGCACGGTGCGGAACAGCCACGTGCGAAACGCCGCCGGATCCTTGATCGTGCCCACCCGCCGGTACGTCCGCATCAGCGCGTCCTGCATGACGTCTTCGGCATCGGGCGCATGACCGCAGACCAGCAGCGAAAACCGGAATGCCACCTCTTGAGCCCGGATGAGCAGCTGCTCCATCGCCGTCGCATCGCCGGCCGCCGCGGCCCGGACCAGCCCGGCGTACACATCGCCGTCAGCGGCCGTGGATGAGAGATGCGGATTCCCGCGTTTGGTGACAGACACGTCCACGAATTGTAGCCGTGTCACCTTTTCCAACGGCCTGCATCTCTAAGGGGATGGCTCGACGATTTGCTCTCCTGGCGTTCCTCCTTGTGCTGGTCTGGCCCGTGGCCGGGGCCGCGCAGACCCTGCTGACCCTGCCGGACGCCATTGAGGCCGCCCTGGCGCGCAATCCCGGGCTCCAGGCGGCCCGGGCCCAGGCGGACCGGGCGTCAGCCGACGCCTCGGTCGCCCGGAGCGCCTGGTGGCCCCGCCTGACCGCGACCGAAGCCTGGCAGCGCAGCAATCAGCCCGTGTTTGCATTCGGGTCATTGCTGTCGGCCCGGCAGTTCACGGCCGCGGACTTTGCGGTGTCCCGCCTCAACTCGCCGGGCGCCACCAATCTCTTCACCACCCGGCTGGGCGTGGGCCAGATCGTGTTTGACGGAGGCCGCACCTCGGGCGCCGTCGCGGCCGCC
>JANLHE010000017.1 GCA_024653875.1 Acidobacteriota bacterium | reverse complement strand
CAGGGCGGCGCCAGCACCCAGTTCTCCATGGTGCCGATGAACCTGCTGACACCCGGCACGACGGCCGATTACATCCTGACGGGCGACTGGGGCAAGAAGGCGCTGAAGGAAGCGAAGAAGGTCGGGGCCACCGCCGTCGCGGCGTCCACCGAGGACGGGAACTTCGCGCGCATTCCGTCGCAGTCCGAATTGCGCCTCACGCCAGGTGCCGCGTACGTGCACATGACGGCGAACAACACCATCCACGGCACGGAGTGGCATCACGTGCCGGACGTGGGGGCGGCGCCGCTCGTCTGTGACGCGTCCTCGAATATCTGCTCGCGGCCGATCGACATCGCGAAGTACGGCCTGGTCTACGCCGGCGCGCAGAAGAACCTCGGTCCCTCCGGTGTCACGGCCGTCATCATTCGCGAGGATTTGCTCGCGCGCTCGGTCGACGCGCTGCCGACCATGATGAACTACCGGGTGCAGGCGGAGAACGGGTCGCGCTACAACACCCCGCCCGCGTTCGGCATCTACATCCTCGGCCTGGTGATCAAGTGGATGACGGGCATGGGTGGCCTTGCCGCCCTCGAGGCGATCAACATTCGCAAGGCCGCCGCGCTCTACGCCGAACTCGATCGCACGGCGTTCTGGACACCGCACGCGAAGGCGGACGCGCGGTCGCGCATGAACGTGACGTTCCGGCTGCCCTCCGAGGATCTGGAGAAGCAGTTCGTGAAGGAATCGACCGCCGCGGGGTTCGATGGCCTCAAAGGTCACCGCTCGGTAGGGGGGCTGCGCGCGTCCATCTACAACGCGTTTCCCGAGGAGGGCGTTACGGCCCTGGTCCAGTTCATGCGCGAGTTCGAACGCATGGGAGGATAGGCCCGGGTCTCCAGATGAATGGCGCGCTTGCGGCGTTGCTGCTGAGTGGGATTGTGCGTGCCGGCGGCGTGCCGGTGGCCGACGTGCGCATCACGGTGCACGTGGCGCCGCAGGTCGTGGTCAGCACCGACAGCCAGGGCGCGTTCCGCGTGCCCGGCCTGACGCTGCCGGTCGACGTGACCGTTGAGGCGCCCGGCTTCACCACGCGCCGGATCACGGTCACGGCGTCGCCGGTGGAGATCACGCTGGCGCCGGTGTCGGTGTCCGCATCAGTGCTTGTGCACGGCGAAACGGATCGGCGCGATCCGGCCACCGGCGCGCAGACATTTTCCTCCTCGTTCCTGGCGGCGTCACCCGCGATCACGCTCGACGAGGCCTTGCGGGTGGTGCCGGGCCTGTCCCTGTTCCGGCGGTCGTCGTCGCGCACCTCGAATCCGACCACGCACGGCGTCACGATGCGCGGCTTGTCCGCGTCGGGTGCCAGCCGGGGCGTGGTGCTGCTCGACGGTCTGCCGTTGAACGACGGGTTTGGCGCCTGGGTCACCTGGACACGGGTGCCGACGCGCGCGCTGGAGGGGATCGACGTGATCCCCGGCGCCGCCGGAGACATGTTTGGTTCAGACGCCCTGGGCGGGGTCATTCGTCTTCGGTCGGCGCAGCCGCGAGGCTGGAGCCCCACGGCGACAGCCGGAGCCGGCACCAGCGACACCTGGACCGGCGATGTCGCGAGCGGGCTGGCGCTGGGCCGCGTCCGGATGTGGCTCGCGGCGTCGGGCGTGGACACCGCGGGCGAGATTCCGCTGGAGACGTCCGCGCGGGGCGAGGTTGATCGACCCGCCTCGGCCAGATGGTGGAACGCGTTCGCGCGTGCGGACCTCGTCGAGGGGCCGCGGCGCTGGACGATGAGCGCGCTCGGCGGGCGCGATCGCCGCGGCAACGGCACGGTGCTGCAGCGCAATCGCAACGGTGGCGCGACGGTCTCGGCGGCCGTGCAATCGGTGGGCGCGAGCACGACCTGGGCGGCCCGAATCGCCACCAGTCCCAACAGCCTGCACCAGACGTTCACCGCGGTAGCGGCCGGGCGCGCATCGGAATTCCTGACGTCTTCGCAGTGGATTGACGTCACCACGTCGCGCGCGCTCGTGGAGTTCGGGCGGTCCGTGCCCAGGGGGTTCGTGATGCTCCGCGCCACGGCGAGCCGCGCGGCCGCGGACTTCAAGGAAGTACGCCCGGCCGCCACCACCTCCATGCCGCTGCGCGATGACGGGGAGTCGGTCTCCGCGCAGGTGGGCCTGACGCCGTCCGCGGCGCTGACGCTCGGCCTGGGCGTGCGCCAGGAATGGCGCGCCGCTCCGGCGATCGGTGACGCGCGGGATCGGGCCGCCGTTGGACGCGCGACCGTCGCGTGGCGTGTGCGGCCGGCGGTCGTGGCACGCGCCTCGGTCGCCACGAGTCATCGCTGGCCCACCCTCAACGAACTGGTCCGTGGGTTCCGCGTGGGCAGTTCATCGACCCTGCCGAATCCGAATCTGAAGCCGGAGCGGGCGCGCGCGTTCGACGCGGGTGTCACCGTGACCCGTGGGCGCGCCACGGTGGGCGCCGCCGTGTTTGCCACGACCGTGCGGGACGCGATTGCGAACGTCACCCTGCCCTCGGTGACCGGCATCGTGCGTGAGCGCCGCAACGCCGGCGAGGCGCACGCGCGCGGAATCGAAGTGGATGCCGACGCACAGCCCGTGCCGTGGCTGCAGGTGCGCGGATCGGTGTCGGCCACCGACGCCACGTTCCGGGCGTCTGCCGAGCCCGCGCTGGAAGGCAACCGGCTGCCCCAGGTGCCCCGCGTCAGCGGCGTCGTCGGCGTGGACCTGGTGCCGGCCTCCTGGTGGCGCGTGGGTGTGATCGTGCGGTCCGTCGGCGCGCAGTTCGACGATGACCGGAATGTGTTCGAGCTGGCTGCCGCCACGCAGGCGGACCTGCGCGTGTCCGCGCGGCGCAGGCGGCTGGAGTGGGCGCTGGTGGTGGAGAACGTGTTTGACGCGCGCGTGGAGGTGGGGCGCACGCCGCTGGTGACGCTGGCGCCCGGGCGCGCACTGCGCGTCAGCGCGACGTTTCGCTAAGCCTCGGGGGCCGGCGTCTTGCCACGGCCGCCCCGCCGCCGGCCGCGCCGGCGCCGCCGCTTGCGGTGACCCGTGCCGGCGGCTCCCTCGCCCTCGCCGCCGCTCGCGGGGCCGTTGCCCGCCGGTGCGGAGGGGCGCAACGCCGCCCAGGCCGCCAGTTCGTCCGGCGCATCCGTGAAGATCTCAAGCCACAACAACGCGTCGCGGAACGCCGGCCGCTGCGGCAGGCTGCGCGTCAGGCGGACGGGCGGATCGGGCTCGAGCATCCGCGGCACCAGGCTCACGACCTGGCCGAGCCGATCCAGATCACGCCGCGCGATGGGCAGCATGCCGAAGCTGACGCGCGTCTCCGTGGCG
>JANLHE010000016.1 GCA_024653875.1 Acidobacteriota bacterium | reverse complement strand
CGGCGCCGCCAGCACCACGACGAGTGCGACGACAGGCAGCACCAGCAGCAGCCGCCAGTTCCGGACGGCGAGCAGCACCACCACGGCCGCCGCCGCGCCGAGCCAGGCATTGCGGGTCAGCGAGAGCACCAGGGCGGCCGCGAGCGCGGGCACGGCAATCGCGGGCCACACCCATTCGCGCGTGAAGAAAATCAGCCGGGCCAGCGCCGCGCACGTGACCAGCATGATCACGCCCGAGTACGTCATCCAGTGACCGAGCGGGCCGATGGGCCGCAGGTCCAGGCTGTTGCGCTCCCCAAGGTACGACTGCAGGATGCCGTACAACGCCGCAGCCGATCCCAGGGCGATGACGACGTCCAGTACCTGCGTGGCGCGCTGGCCGCGTGCGAAGTGCGCCACGACCGGCACCATCAGGAACAACACCAGTTGCTTCGAGTCAGTGAAGCTCGCCAGCGGGAGATCGCTGAAGGCCGCGCTCACCAGCGTCAGGCCGGCGTAGGCGGCGAGCGGCACAAAGAACGCGGGCGCGTCCAGGCGGTAATGCCCGCGCACGATGCCGTACAGCCAGAGCAGCGCCGCCAGGCCGAAGGTCGATTGCGCGGCGATGATGGACCACTGCGTCGTGGCCAGGGACAACGCCACCAGCACAAAGCCCGCGGTGGACAGGACGGTGGCGCGTGAGTTGGTCGTCGTCATGACGCTCCTTCGAGAATTCGTTCCGCCGCGCGCAGCACCGTGTCCGCCTCGATCGAGGTCAGGCACCTGAAGTCGCCCGGCGCGCACGCGCGCTGATCACACGGCCGGCAGGGCAGGTCACCCGCGTCCACCGACGCCGTCGCAACGTACGGCGGCCGCCACGGCGCCGATCGCGCGGCCAGCGTCGGTCCATAAAGGCCCACGATGGGCACGTCGGACGTGGACGCGATGTGCAGCGGGCCGCTGTCGCCCCCGATGTACAACGCGCTGCGGTCCAGCACCGCCCGCAGATCCACGAGTGACAAATCTCCGGCGTCGATGATCCGCGCCGCCGCGGCGCCCGCCCGCTCCCGCGCGATGGCCAGTACCCGCCGCACCGCCTCGTGATCGGACGGCCCGGCGGTGACCAGCACCCGCCGGTCGGGTGATTGTCGCACTAGTCCGGCAGCCACGTCCGCAAACGCCTGTTCCGGCCAGCGGCGGAACGGATTGCCCGCGCTGACGTGCAGGACGATGAGGCGTTCGGGCGCGCCGGGGTCCAGGCCGAGGCCGTGACGCGCGAGCCTGGCGGACACCGTGGCCAGGGCGCCGGGCGGGGCGGACATTTCAACCCGGTGCGCCGTGCGATCCGCGCCGCCGGCAAACGCCGCGTCCACGGCGGCCAGCAGGTCCCATTGGTTTTCCACCGAGTGGCGCGGGTGCAGGCCGCGGGGCCGATGCACCACGTCCGTGTACATCCACGCGCGGCCCGCAATGTCGTAGCCCACGCGCCGCGGCGCGCCGGACGCCCAGGCCAGCCAGGCGCTGCGCGGTCCGCCATGAAAATCAATCACGAGGTCGCAGTGCTCGGCGCGCAGCTGGCGCGCCAGGCGCAGGTCATCGCGCAGCCGCGTCCAGCCGCGCGTGTGCGGGACGGTGATCACGCGTGACAGGTGCGGGTTGTGCGCCACGACGGGCGCGGCGGCCGATTCCACGAGGTAGAGGAGCCGGGCGTCGGGATAGCGGTCGCGGAGGGCGCGAATGGCCGGCGTCGTGAAGACCACGTCCCCGATCAGCCGCAGCCGGATCAGCAGGATCGTCAATGGCTCGGGGCGGGGACCTCCGCCTCGTCGACGAGCATCACCGGGATGTCATCCTTCACCGGGTAGATGCGGTGGCAGGTGCCGCACTGCAGGCCGGCGCCGTCCTTCACCACGCGCACGGGGGT
>JANLHE010000014.1 GCA_024653875.1 Acidobacteriota bacterium | reverse complement strand
CCCGCCGACATCGGCGGCCGCTACTCCGCGCTCTCCCTGTTCGGCCTCGTGCCCGCCGCGCTGATGGGGATCGCCCCGGCGCAGTTGCTGGAGCGCGCCGTGATCATGGCCGACGCGTGCCGGGAAGACACCCTGCTCAACCCCGGTCTCGCCCTGGGCGTCTACATGGCCGCGCAAGCGCGGCTGGGCCGCAACAAGCTGACGCTGCTGCTGCCCGAGTCGATGTCCGCCCTGGGGTTGTGGATCGAGCAACTGGTGGCGGAGAGCACCGGCAAACTCGGCCAGGGCGTCCTGCCGATCGTGGACGAGCCCTCGGGCCATCCATCGGACTTCGGCGCCGACCGCGCGTTCGTGCTGGTCACCGCGCCCGACGCGGAAGAGGCCGTTACATGGCGCGGGGCGCTGGCCGCCGAAGGCCATCCGGTCTTCCACCTGGAGTCGACACCGGCGGAGTTGGGCGCGGAGTTCTTCCGCTGGGAATTTGCGACGGCCATCACCGGCGCGGTGCTGCAGGTCAACCCGTTTGATGAACCCAACGTCCGCGAGGCCAAGGCCCGCACGATGGCCATGCTGGCCGGGCCGCGTCCGCTCGCGGTGACGCCGCCGCTCGTCGAGCGCAACGGCGTGCTCGGCCGCACCCACCGCCCCGCCCCCGGCGTCGCCGCCGAGACCGGCACCTTCGTGGCCATCCTCGATTACCTGCCGGTGGACGACCAACGCGCCGAAGCGGTGGCGCGCGTGCGTACCCGCATCCGCGAACGCACTGGCGCGGCCACGACGCACGGCCTGGGACCGCGGTACCTGCACTCCACCGGACAGTTCCACAAGGGCGGCACCAACAGCGGCCTCTTCCTGCTGCTCACCGCCGCCGACGCCACCGAGACGCCCGTGCCGGGCGCGGATTACTCGTTCAGCGTGCTGAAACACGCGCAGGCCCTGGGAGACTTCGAAGCCCTGGTCGCGGCCGACCGGCACGTGATTCACTACCACATCGCCGACGCGGAGGCAGACTTCTCCACGGTGATGGAGTCTTTGTTAATGAGGCAATGAGGCAATGGGGCAGTGAGGCAATGACGGCGGTATAGGATGGTCACCATGCCAACGGGCGTCCGGCGTGTGATGACGAGTGTGCTGCTGACCGGCGCGATGGCCCTGCCGTCGGGCGTGGCCGTCTTCACGCAGCAACCGCGCGCGGCGCACGGCCGGCTCTTTCCCCCGGAGAAACTCGGCGAGCTGGAAGGCCCCGATCGCGAGGAGTGGCAGCAGCCCGATCGGATCATGGACGAGCTCGGCATCTTCACCGGCGCGCGCGTGGCCGACATCGGCGCCGGCGGCGGATGGTTCACGGTGCGCCTCGCGCGGCGGGTCGGTCCTGACGGGCGGGTCTACGCCGAGGACATCCAGCGCCAGATGATCGAGTCCATCCAGCGGCGCGTCCTGCGCGAAGGCCTGCGCAACGTGGAAACGGTGACCGGCACGTCGATCGATCCGCATCTGCCGCGGGATCTTGACGCGGTCCTCATCGTGGACACGTATCCCCAACTGGACGACCCCGTGGCGATGCTCAAGCACGTGGCCAACGCGCTGGGTCCGAACGGCCGCCTGGGCATCGTGGACTTCAAGAAGGACAAGCTGGGGCCCGGCCCGGCGATGGACGAGCGCCTGGAGCCGGACGTCATCATCCGTGACGCCGCGCGCGCCGGCCTGCGGCTGCACGCCCACGCGACGTTCCTGCGCTACCAATATCTGCTGGTGTTCACCCGGTAACCCCTGATGCCGTCGCTGCCGGGATTCTTCGCCAACTATCAGGAGACGATGACGCGGGCGCTGGACGCGATGGTTCCCGCGTCGCGGCCCGATCCGGTGCGTGACGCGATGCGGTACACGCTCCTGGCGCCGTCAAAACGCGTGCGCGCGGTCGTCGTGCTGCTGGCCGCGGACCTGTGCGGCGGCGCCTCCAGGGCGATGCCGGCCGCCTGTGCCATCGAGGCCATCCACGCGTCGTCACTCATCCTCGACGACCTGCCGTGCATGGACGACGCGCCGCTGCGAAGGGGCCGGCCCACCGTGCACACGGTGCACGGCGAAGCGGTCGCGATCCTGGCGGCGTTTGGCCTGCTCAACGACGCGTACGGGCATCTGAGCCGCAGTTACGATCCCGCGCTGGCCGCGCGCGTGACCGCCCTGTACGCGGACGCGGTGGGGCTGGACGGCCTTGTCGCGGGCCAGGCCGAGGACGTGCTCGCCACCGACGCCGCGATCAGTTTCGAGACGCTCGAACGCATCCACCGGCGCAAGACCGGGGTGCTCTTCAGCGCGGCCGCCACCGCCGGCGCGCTCACCGCTGGCGGATCGGCGGGCGACATCGAGGCGCTCACCGCCTACGCCAAGAACCTCGGCCTGGCGTTCCAGGTGGTGGACGACCTGCTGGATGTGACGGGCACCGAGGCGGAAACCGGCAAGGCCGTGCGGCACGATGCGCGCAAGACCACGTTCGTGTCGTTCAGCGGCGTCGACGGCGCCCGCGAGCTGGCGCAGGAACTCTGCCGCACGGCAACGCTCGCGCTGACGCCGTTTGGATCGCGCGCCGCCAGGCTCGGCGAACTGGCGGACTTCGTCGCGGCGCGGAGGCTGTGATGGCCGACCGCACCGACGACTTGCGCGAGCAACTGCGCGCGCTGGGCTATCTCGACGCGCGGGTCGATCGCTTTGTCCTGGGCCGCGCGGCGCCGGGCACCCGCGCGTGGTCGCTCGCGCTGGCCGCCAGCCTGCGCATCGGCGCGCTGGCCGGCGCGCTGCTGGGCCCGGCCGCGGCCGTGGGACTGTCGGCGCGCGTGCCTGGGCTGGTCACGAGCCTGACCGATGCGGTGGTGCTGGCCGGGTACCTGTCACTGCCGCTTGGCGCAGGGGCGGCGCTGCTGGCGCTGGCGGCCGTGGTGGTGGGCGGCGCGCTCGCGCGCCGGGCCGCGTCCCATCCCGGCTTCGCCACGCGTGCAAGACGGGCCGCGATCCTGGCGGGCCTGGCGGTGTCCGCCGCGTGCCTGCTGTATCTCACGTTGTGGTGGCGCGCGACCGCCGCCTCCGCGCCGATGGCGCCGCTGGGCAGCACCACCGCACAGGTCCTGGTGCTGGCCGTCGCGGTGGCCATCAGCGTGCTGATCGGCCACGGCGTCACGGTCACCGTGCTGGCCACCCTCGTGCGATCGGGGCTGGCGCGTTCACTCCCGCCTGGGTCTCCGCTGTCCTCGTGGCGCGTGCTGCTGCCGGTCGGCGGCGTCGCCCTGGTCGGCGCGCTCGCGCTGCTGGCCGCCACGGCGCCTTCCACGTCCCCGGCGTCCGCCGCGCCTCCCCTCGCGGTCGTGGCCACCGGCGCGCGCGTGGTGGTCCTCGCCGTCGACGGCGTGGACGTGGCGACCCTGGCCCGGCTCTCGGCCGAAGGCGTCACGCCCACCCTGGCCGCCCTCACCTCCCGGGCGCGCGCCTTGTTGAGCAACGACACCGACCGGGATCCCGCGCGCGTGTGGACCACGATCGCCACGGGACAGTTGCCTGAACGTCACGGCATCCGCGCGCTGGAGGCGCGGCAACTGGCGGGGGTTGAAGGCCGCCTCTCCGCGGAATCTCCCGGCCTCGCGATGCTGACCGCTGCCACCGATGTGCTGCGCCTCACGAGCCCGTCGATTACGTCCGGCGACGAACGGCGCCTGCCCGCCTTCTGGGAAGTCGCCGCCTCGGCCGGCCTGCGCACGGCGGTGATCCACTGGTGGGCCACGTGGCCGGCGCCCGAAACCGACGGCGTCGTGCTGTCAGAT
>JANLHE010000013.1 GCA_024653875.1 Acidobacteriota bacterium | reverse complement strand
TCGCCGGGATGGGCGACCGCCTCGAGAATCGCCTTCTTGGTGATCTCGTTGAACATGAGGCGGTGCACCTTGCGCTTCTTGCTGCCCAGCTCCTCGGCCAGATGCCAGCCGATCGCCTCCCCCTCGCGGTCAGGATCGGTCGCGATGAAGATCTGCTCGACGCCCTTGGCGGCGTCCTTCAGCTCTTTGATGACCTTCGCCCGATCCGGAATGATGACGTAGTCGGGCTTGAACCCGTCCTCCACGTCGACCCCCAGCTTGTTCTTGGGAAGGTCCCGGACGTGCCCCATGGACGCGAGGACTTTGTAGTCGCGCCCCAGATACTTGTTGATCGTTTTCGCCTTCGCGGGCGATTCGACCACGACTAATGCTTTTGCCATAAAAAAGATGCGGTGCCTCGCGTTACGTTAGCAGCCGCGTCAAGCCGGACGAAATAACCGCCGGCCGTCCGCGCAATCCTGCCTTCCACTTCCAGGGACCCGAGTTCCGAGAGCAGGTCAGCCGCCAATCGTCCGGTTAAAGAGGCCAGGTCGTCAACCCCGTAGGGCTCACCGACGGCCATTTGCGCCTCTAAGTCACTGATAAACATCAACTTACCGGACTGGCCCTCCAGTGGCCGCCGCGAGACCCCCTCCAGCTCATCCAGCACGTCGTCCACCGTTTCGACCAGCCGCGCCCCATCCTTGATCAGGGCGTGGCACCCCCGGTACCGGCCCGAGGCGACCCCGCCAGGCACCGCCAGCACGTCGCGTCCCTGCTCCATCGCCAGCCTGGCGGTGATGAGCGACCCGCTTTTGTCGGAGGCCTCCACCACGACCACCGCCCGCGACAGGCCGCTGATGATGCGGTTTCTCAGGGGGAAGTGCCAGGCGCAGGGGGGCGTGCCCGGAAGAAACTCGCTGACGATTTGGCCCTGCGCGGTGATGCGTTCGGCCAGGACCCGATGCGCGTAGGGGTACACGATGTCCGCACCGCACCCGAGGACCGCCACGGTCGTGCCCCCCGCCTCGAGGGCCGCGGCGTGGGCGGCGCCATCCACGCCAAGCGCCATGCCACTCACGATCGTCCACCCGGCCGTGGCGAGATCCCGCGCCAGCTGCCGGGCCACCAGGAGGCCGGCGGGCGTGGCGCGACGCGACCCGACAATCGCCACGCTCCGCTCCGGCAGCGGCGCCACGCCTTTCCACCACAAACCCACTGGCGGGTCGGGAATCTGGGCCAGCCACGCGGGATACTCCGGCGCGCGGAGCGGCAGGAACGACAACCCGCGCGCACGGGCCGCGGCCAGGGCCCCGGAGGCCCGCCGGCGGGCCTCCTCGATGCGCCCGGCCACCTCGGGCTCGGCGATCTGCAGCTGCCGCGCCAACTCAAGAAGTCCCAGATCCTCGTCTTTGAGCAGACGGCAGGCGGCGGTGTCCGGTCCTGGCCGCAGAAGCGCCCGCGCCACCACGTCGGTGTCCCTTTCGGTGAGCACGTCAGACACCATTTGCAGCCTTGATGCCACACCTGTCCACGGGGGCGTCGTTTCGGACCGTGAATTTTCTGCCTGGTCACACCGGCAGCGGACTTGCAGGATCTGCGATCAAAACAGTGAATTCCCCTGCAACGTACGGGGGTATAGTGGGACTACTACTCATGGCAAACAGTTCAACCCTCTTCAGTCGGAAGGTGGCGTTCGCATCGGTGCTGGCCCTTGCGCTGGCACTGCTGTCGACCGCGCCGGTGTCGGCGGACCGCCGCGCGGACGCCCGTTCGCAGGTGGACTTCGGTATCGAACTCGCCCAGAAGGGACTCTGGAAGGAAGCGGAGTTCCGCTGGGAGAAAGCCGTGGAGCTGGACCCGACGTACGGCTCGGCCTGGAACAACCTGGGCATCGCGTACGAACAGCAGGGCAAGTTCGCCGAGGCGAAGAAGGCCTACGACAAGGCGATGGCGATTGACCCGAAGAACAACTTCATCCGGCAGAACTACGACATGTTCATGGAGATCTATGACCGCCAAAACCGCCGTCGCAATAGCTAGCCTCGCGCTGACCGTGGGCGCGTCGAGTTGCCTGCGCTTCTACGACATCGGGATCGAGACGCCGATTCAGGCCAAGCTCGATGTGTCGGCGTTCCAGCGCGTGCTGATCCTCGGGTTCCTGGCGGGCGGCTCCAAGGACGTCGATCCGAACACCGAAACCGTGCGCCTGCTGCGCAGCCAGTTGCGCACCAAGTCCGACCTGAAAGTGGTGGACTCCGACGTCCTCTCGCTGGTGGACGAGGTGGACCGGCGGCGGCGCGCGGCGGGCGAAGTGCCGGTGACCGATCCGGCGGCGGCTCCCCAGGCCTCCGATGAGCCGAAGATCATGAACGAGCGCGACCTGCAGGAGTACGAGGCGATCTTCGCCGACGTGGACTACTGGAAGCGCGTGGGCGAGGAGTATCAGGCGCCGCTCATCATCACCGGGTCCGTGTTGTTCACCGACGTCCAGCGCAGCGGCATGGTCACCCGGTCCCAGGAGACCCTGGACCAGTACGGCCGCCGGGCCGTGACCGACGTCCGCCGCTACGAGGACCGCAAGGGATACGCCCTGGTTCCCAAGTTCATCTTCATCGACGGCCGGACGGGCGTCCAGCTCTACAGCGAGTCGTTCCGCGAGGAAACGTTGTACAGCGCCAGCAACAACACCCCCCCGCTGTCCTCGTATTTTGAGCTCATGGACCGCCTTCTACCGGGGTTCCTCAGCACCCTGAGCACCCAGAAGGTCAAAGGCACCCGCACGCTCCTGCGCTAGGCCGTACCTTGCCAGTACGCCAGGCCGAATGTTAACCTTGGAGGTTCCGACAGGGCCCGAAGCCGGGCCTCGTGCGGTTATTCCTTGGGAATTGGGAGAGTTGCAGATGTTCGCCATTGTCGAAGCCGGTGGACGGCAGGAAAAGGTCACGCCGGGCGCGGTCGTGGTCGTCGATCGGCTGGATCTTGAGCCGGGTACCGCATACACGTTTGACCGGGTCCTGCTCGTGGAAAATGCGGCCGGCGACATCCTCACGGGCGCCCCGTATCTGACGGGCGCCACGGTCACGGGCGTCATCGAAGAACAGACCCAGGGCAAGAAGATCCGGGTCTTCAAGATGAAGCGCCGCAAGACGGAACGCAAGACGATGGGCCACCGCACGCAGTCAACCCGCGTGAAGGTCACGGCCATCAACGCCTGATCGTCAGGCTCAACATTCAGGACAGGGCTTTTCCAGGACGGATCGATGGCTACTAAAAAAGGTCAGGGAAGTTCACGCAACGGGCGCGACAGTAACTCTCAGCGCCTTGGCGTGAAGGAACACGACGGCAAGCTTGTGTCCGGCGGCTCGATCCTCGTCCGCCAGCGCGGCCGCAAGTTCAAACCAGGCCTGCACGTCGGGCTCGGCAAGGACGACACGCTTTTCGCCAAGGTCACCGGCACCGTCAAGTTCAGTGATCAGGGCCAGCGCGGCCGGTTCATCAGCATCGTCCCGGCTGCCGCGGACAAGGCCTAGTTGTTCGTCGACGAAGTCGACATTCGTGTCATGGCGGGCGACGGCGGCAATGGCTGCCTCGCCTTCCGGCGCGAAAAGTTCGTCCCCCGTGGCGGCCCCAGTGGCGGTGACGGCGGACACGGCGGCTCCGTGCACCTGGTCGCCACCCTCCACCAGAACACCCTCGTCAACTACCGATTCCATCCCGAGTTCAACGGTGAGCGCGGCGAGCATGGCATGGGCTCCAACTGCACGGGAGCGGCCGGCAACGACCTGACGCTGGAAGTGCCGCCCGGCACGGTGGTCTACGAGAAAACCGAAGACGGCGACATGATCCTCATGGCCGACCTGGCCACGGTGGGCGACCGCGTGCTCGTGGCGCGCGGCGGGCGCGGCGGACGCGGCAACGCGGCGTTTGCCACGTCCACCAATCGCGCGCCGCGCAAGGTGGAGCCGGGCGAACCCGGTGAAGGCCGCACGGTGCGCCTGCGGCTGAAGCTGTTGGCCGATGTCGGGCTGGTGGGGTATCCCAACGCGGGCAAGTCCACGCTGATCTCGCGCATCTCGGCGGCCAAGCCGAAGATCGCGGACTACCCCTTCACGACGCTGACCCCCAATCTGGGCGTGGTCAGCCTGAGCGACGATCGCAGTTTTGTGGTGGCGGACGTGCCCGGCCTCATCGAGGGCGCGCATGAGGGCCACGGCCTCGGCATCAAGTTCCTGGCCCATCTGGAGCGCACGAAGGTGCTCGTCCACGTGATCGATATGTCGTCCACCGGCCGCGACCCCGTCGACGACTTCACCGTCATCCGCAACGAACTGAAGATGTTCGCGGGCACCGGTGATGACATGGCCGAGGCGCTTGCCACCAAGCCGCAGATTGCCGTCGCCAACAAGATTGACGCGATGGACGATCCAGAGCGCCTGAAGAAGCTCACCAGGCACCTGAAGAAACACAAGGTGCCGGTGTATCCCATTTCCGCCGTGACCGGCGAGGGCCTGCCCGCCCTGCTTCAGGCGATGTGGGCGGTGATTGCGGCCCACAATGAGTCAGCCGCGGAGTCCACCGCGCCGTGAGCACGCCTGGTCGCCTGGGATGGCTGGGCGGGACGTTTGACCCCATACACGACGGTCATCTGGACGTGGCGCGCGCCGCGCACCGCGCCCTGACCCTGGACGAAGTGCACCTGGTACCGGCGCGTGTGCCGCCGCACCGCGCCGCGCCGCAGGCCTCCGCCGAGCACCGGCTCGCGATGGTCACGCTGGCGGCAGCCCAGCACGACTGGTTGCGCGTGTCGACGCTCGACCTGCACGCCGACGGCCCGGCGTACACGACGGACACGCTGGATCGACTCGCCGCGTGCGGGGTGGATCTGCGCACGCTGCACGTCATCACGGGTGCGGACGCCTTTGCCGGCATCCTGACCTGGAGACGCGCGACGGAGCTGCTGGACCGCTGCCACTTCGTGGTCGTCTCCAGGCCGGGACACCCGGCCCCGGCCCTTCGGCGCGCGCTGCCGGGGTTGGCGTCGCGCATGATTGACACGAACGGATGCGTCCCCCCCGCCCAACCGAGTATCTTCTTGGTGGACGCCCCCACGGCCCCGGTCTCGTCGACCGAGGTCCGGGCACGGGCGGCGGCAGGCCACTCGCTGGAAGGACTGGTTCCTCCCACGGTGGCAACGTACATCGGGCAACACGAACTCTATCGAGGAGTGGCATGAGCAAGACCGCACGTCCCGCACGCACACGCACGACCGGAAAATCCACCGCCGCCAAGCCAGCCGGGCGCCGGCGGCCCGTCACAAGAGGCGCCAGCAAGAAAGTGGTCGGCAAGAAGGTTGTTGGCAAGAAGACCGCCGGCAAGAAGGCCACGTCCGCTCGGGGCCCCGCCAGGCGGCGCGCCGAGTTTTCAGACAAGGCCCTGCGCGCGGCCACCGCAAAGGCCCCGCGTGCGGCGACCCCGCGCCTGCCCGCCGACGTGAAGCTGGCCGTGGCCGCCGCGCTGGACAAGCAGGCCATCGACCTCACCGTGCTCGACCTGCGCACGGCGTCGGCGTTCACGGACTTCTTCATCGTGTGCACCGGCAACAACACGAAGCAGGTGCAGGCCATTGCCGATGGCATCGAGACCATCCTCAGGGAGGCGGGACAGAAGCCCGCGCTGGTGGAAGGGTACCGTCGCGGCGAGTGGATCCTCCTCGACTACTTCAGCTTCATCGCCCACGTCTTCCTGCCGGCGCAGCGCACGTTTTATGCGCTGGAACGCCTCTGGGGCGGCGCGGAACCCATCGAAGTTTCCGCCAGCTGACGCTCGCTCGGCGCGTGCGGAATCTGCATCGCCGTGGTGACGGGCCAGCCGATTCCGCGTCCTGACGACCGATCGGCGCTGGCAGGATTCTTGGACGCCTGGCTCCTGTGGCCAACGTGCCTGGACCCGCGGTTGCCGGGTGGATCGGCTGGGCCCTGGACGCGTGTTTTTCACCGGCCTGTGCAGCCTGCAGGGGTCCGCTCGGTCCGGACCGCCGCGGCCCCGTGTGCGTGGCGTGCTGGAGCGCGATTCGCACGGTCAGCCCGCCCTGGTGTGACCGCTGCGGCGAACCGCTCCAGTCCTGGCGCCGGCAGCCCGGCGGCCATACGGCGTGTGCCCGCTGCCGCGCGCATCCCCCGCACTTTGATCACGCGCGCGCCTGCGGCCTGTACGAAGGCACGCTCCGCCACATCGTCCATGCGCTGAAGTATCACGGCCATCAATCACTCGGGGCGCCGCTGGGCGCGCTGATGCGGGAGGCCGGGCGCGACTGGCTCGGGCACGCCGACGTGGTCGTGCCGGTGCCCCTGCACCCGTGGCGCCGGTTGCGGCGCGGGTTCAACCAGGCGGACATCCTGGCGTGCGCCCTCGGGCGGCCCGTCTGGCGCGTCCTGCGCCGCCGGCGCCTCGGCGCGCCGCAGGCCACGCTCAGCGGCGACGACCGCCTGGCCAACGTGCGGGGCGCTTATGGCGTGTCGCGATCAGCCAGCGGCACGGCGCGCGCGCGGCCCCGCGCCGTGGTGCTGGTCGACGATGTGATGACAACGGGCGCGACGCTGGACGCGTGCAGCCAGGTGCTCCGGGACACGGGCGTGGAGTGGATTGCCGCGCTGACCGTGGCGCGCGCGGCACACGTCAGCGTACTGTCAGGCGAGGCAGCACCGCGGCCTCGACCGCCGCGCGAACCTCGTCCTTCGACGCTTCGGCGTTGATCAGGACCCAGTCCGGTTGCGTGGCCTGACGCCGGTAGCTCTCACGCACGCGCGCC
>JANLHE010000010.1 GCA_024653875.1 Acidobacteriota bacterium | reverse complement strand
AATCTGTGTATTGACATGCATAGATGCCATGTGTATAGTTGCCCTTGCCTGCACGTGCTGCAGGCCTTTATCGCGAGTGGTTGAGGGATCAGGCCCGATGACACCACAGCAACCAGGCGGCAATCGTCCAGGTGCTAATTCCTGCCCGAGACCGGGGTAGATAAAACGAGGCCGATCGCGTCCGCGATCGGCGGCAACGCTCGTTCCCGTGGTGGTCTTGTGTCAGTCGCGTTGAAGTCAGCGCCCGTGGGCGCGATCCGTTTGTGACGGATCCGCCACGGGGAAGGGGGATGTGTGTCCGTGACTGAATCGAGCGGCGTGGCCGTGAGGAACGTGCGTATCGGGTTGCTGGGATTTGGCGGCGTGGGCCAGGCCGTCGCCCGTGCGGTGGAGACATCACGCCGCCGGATGGCGGAAGCCGGCGTGGACCTGCACTGTGTCGTCGCGCTGGTGCGTGACGACACGCGCCCGCGGGAGGCGTCATCGGTCCTCCTCACCAGCGACGTCGACGTGTGGCGCCGTCAGGGCGTGGACGTGGTCGTGGAGGTGCTCGGCGGTATTGAGCCCGCCCGCACGCTCGTGGCGCAGGCGCTGGCCTCGGGCATTCCCGTGGTGACGGCGAACAAGTCCCTGGTCGCCGCGTACGGCCCGGCTTTGCAGGCGCTGGCGGCTGAGCACGGGACCTCGCTCTATTTCGAAGCCTCCGTGCTGGCCGGCGTCCCCTGCGTCAACACGCTGGCGCGCCGGCCCCTCGCGTCCGGCGCCGGCGCCTGGGCCGGCATCGTCAACGGCACCTCGCACTTCATCACCACTGAAATGACGCGCGGCCGGTCGTTTGACGACGCCCTGGTGGACGCGGTGGCGCGCGGATACGCGGAGCCATCGAGCGATGCGGACACCAGCGGGCGCGATGCGGCGGAGAAGCTGACCATCCTCCTGCATCTGGCGGGACACGCGGACGTGGTCGCTGGGGAATTGCCCCGCCGGGGCATCACGGATCTGCAGCCGTGGCACCTGTCCCTCGCGCACCGGTTGGCCGGCGTGATCAAGCCCGTCGCGCTGGCGGACACGGGCACCTCAGGCGGCGCATGGGTCGGCCCCGCGTTCGTGCCGCTGTCGCATCCCTTCGCGCAGGTGCAGGGCGTGACAAACATCCTGTCGGTCGGTCGCGGGGACACGGCCGTGTTGTTCTCGGGTCCCGGCGCCGGACCCGCTGTGACCGCCGCCACCGTGCTCGACGACGTCGTGGAGGCCGCGGTGGCCGCGCCAGGCCGTCGCGCCCGACCGGTGCTCGCGCCCGCCTCATCGCATCCCGTGGCGGACCGGCTCCGTACTCCGCGCGCGGGCGCGTGGTTCCTCACGCTTGACCGCGCAACCGCCTCAGCCGGCGACGTGGCGGAGTTCCTCGCCGCGCATCACCTGCCGGCGGTCGCAATGGTGGGGGAGGGTGAGCGCCGCGGTCTGGTCACAGCGCCGGCGCCGTTTGGTTCACTTGCCTCGGCGGTTGATGCGCTCGAGGCCACCGGTGTGGTGGTCGCGTGGTGGCCGGTCCTGGAGGTGAATCGTGTCTGAGGTGGCGGTCCTCAAGTTGGGCGGCTCGGTACTGACCGGCGTGGACGCCTATCGACGCGCCGCCCGCTTCCTTCGCGACGAAGTGTCCCGCACCCGCGTCCGCATCGTCACCGTGGTGTCGGCGGAGCACGGACACACCGATCTGTTGTGGCGTGATGCCACGGCTGTCGCCGACACGGTGGATGATGACGCGCGGGATTTGTTGTGGTCGACGGGCGAGTTGCGATCGGTGGCGTTGCTGACGCTGGCCCTGCGATCGACGGGACTCTCCGCCGTTGGCCTCAACGTCCATGAAACCGGCTTGCGCGTCGACTCCAGGGCGTCGGCCGGGGCTGATGGTCTCGTGCTGAATCCGATGCTCTTGCGCGCGGCCCTCGGCCGCCACGATGTTGTGGTGGTGCCGGGGTTTCTCGCGACCTGCCGCCAGCAGGTCGTCACGCTGGGCCGCGGCGGTTCCGACTGGTCCGCGGTGGCGCTCGCCGCGGCCCTCGACGCCTCGCGCTGCGAACTCATCAAGGACGTGCCCGGGTACTTCACGTCCGACCCGCACACCACGCCCGATGCCGCGTTGATCGACGCGCTCGACTACACCACA
>JANLHE010000008.1 GCA_024653875.1 Acidobacteriota bacterium | reverse complement strand
CACCAACAAGATGACGGCCCGGCAGGTGGCGGGCGCGGCGCCGGCCAACGACATGATGGCCGCCATGGTCGGTCCCATGATTGAGCAGATGTTCGGCGGGGCCGAGGGCATCGAGATGACCGTGACGATGAACGAGGACGGCCGGATGCGGGTGGATTACGCGTCCGCGTTTTCCGGGATGCCGGCTGGGGCGGCGGTGATCACCAAGGCCGACGGATCGTCCGTGGGCTTTGACGCGAAGGCCAAGACCTGGTGGAAGGTGCCCGACGCCGGGTCGAATCCCCAGGCCGCGGCGATGCTGGCCCAGATGAAGCCTGAGTTCACCACCAAACGCACTGGGGAGTTCGCCAACGTGGCGGGCCTGAAAGCCGAGCGCGTGACGCTGGCGATGCGGATGGCGATTCCGCGGCCGGAGGGCACCGAGAACCTGCCGCCGGAGATGCTGGCGATGATTCCGACGGAACTGAGCATCGACAGCGACATGTGGCTGGCCAACGTGCACGTGAAGTACGCCAAGGCGATGGCCAAGGTGCTGGCGCAGGGCCCGATGGCCGGCATGGGCCTCGAGAAGATGATGGGCGACCTGACCGGCCTGAACGTCCGCAACGTGGCGCGCATGAGCATGCTGCCCGGGTACGAAATCGAGACCGTCGCCTTGAAGATCGTCGAGGAGGATGTGCCGGATTCGGTGTTCGACGTGCCGGCGGGATTCAAGGAAATCCCTATGCCGGTGCCCAACATCCGATAGACTTCCGGCCGTATGAGCGATCTGTCACGGGCCCGCGCGTGGGCGCTGGTTACCGAGCACGTCCAGAGCGAGAGCCTGCGCAAGCACCTGCTGGCGGTGGAAGCCGCCGTGCGCGGGTATGCCCGCGCGGGCGGGGAAGACGAAGAGGCGTGGGGCTTTGTCGCCCTGGTACACGACTTCGACTACGAGAAGTATCCCGATCGTGAGAATCACCCGTATCGCGGCGTGGAGATCCTGCACGGCCTGGGCTACCCCGAGTGGGTCACCCGCGCCATCCTCTCGCATGCGGACTACACGGGCGTGACCCGGGAGACGGCCCTGGAGAAGACGCTGTTTGCCTGCGACGAGATGGCGGGGTTCATCACGGCCGCGGCTCTGGTGCGGCCCTCCAAGAGCGTCCTGGACCTGGAAGCGAAGTCCGTCGTCAGGCGGATGAAGGACAAGGCGTTTGCCCGTGGCGTGCCGCGCCAGGACCTGTACCACGGCGCGGAGGCCATCGGCCTGCCCCTGGAGACGCATATCACCAACGTGATCGAGTACCTCAAGCCCCAGGCCGATGCCCTGGGACTGCGCGGGACGTTATGACGCGGGTGGCCGCGGTCGAACTCCCGTGCCGGCCTTCGCGTATACGATTCTGACTCATGGCCGACACGTCACCAGCGGTAGTGCTTGACCGCGTCAGCGTCATCTACGGCAAGAACCGCGCGCTGCGCGACGTCAGCGCCGTGTTTCCGCCGGGCGCCGTCGGGCTGCTCGGTCCCAACGGCGCGGGCAAGAGCACCATGCTCAAGGCGTTGCTCGGGTTCATCCCGCCAGCCTCGGGCCGGCTGGAGGTGCTGGGCCTGAACGTGGCGGACCGTCCCCTGGAGGTCCGTGCCCGCCTCGGCTACATGCCGGAGACCGACGGGCACATCCCGGGCATGAACGCCGTCACGTTCGTGGCCTATTGCGCGCAGTTGGCCGGGCTGCCCAAGGCCGACGCCATGCAGCGCGCGCACGAGACGTTGTTTTACGTCGGCCTGGGCGAGGCGCGCTACCGCAACGTCGAAACGTATTCCGCCGGCATGAAGCAGCGCATCAAGCTGGCGCAGGCGCTGGTGCACGACCCGGATCTGGTCTTCCTCGACGAGCCGACCAACGGCATGGACCCCAAGGGTCGCGAGGAAATGCTGGAACTCATCCGCGACATCGCCCACAACAAGGGCATCAACCTGATCCTGTCGTCGCACCTGCTGCCCGACGTGGAATACACCTGCGATCACGTCGTGGTGCTGGACAAGGGTTCGGTCGCGACGTTCGGACCCATCGAGGAACTCAAGGGCCCGACGGGCCGCGTGTACGAGGTGCGGGTGAAGGGCGACCTCGCGCCGTTCATCGCCGCGCTGCACGGGGCGGGGATGGAGTGCCGCGAGACCGATGAAGACATCATGCGCGTGTTCGTGCCGGGCCCGATCGAGCGGCCGGGCGGCGATCAGCAGCACATCTGCGCGGTCGCGGGCCACGTGCACGTGCAGGTTCGCCACCTCAAGACCAGCCTGCCGACACTGGAAGACGTGTTCGCGCGCGCGATAGGTGAAGCATGAGCCCGATTCACGATCAGTCCTATCGGCGGTATGGCGGGACCCGGCTGCCGGTGGGCCGCGGCTGGACGGTCATCGCCGGCGAAGG
>JANLHE010000005.1 GCA_024653875.1 Acidobacteriota bacterium | reverse complement strand
CGCGCGGCGGCCGAACTGGGCGTCGAGGTCATTTACCGCGGCCCGGACAAAGCCGACGAGCTGAAGCAGAAGGAGATTCTCGAGTCGTTCATCACGCAGAAGGTGGACGGCATCGCCATCTCCGTCCTGAATGCGTCGTTCCTGACGCCGGCGATTGATCGCGCGATCGAGGCCGGCATTCCCGTCGTCACGTGGGACTCCGACGCGCCAGAGTCCAAGCGGATCGCGTTCTACGGCGTGGATGACTTCCAGTCGGGCCTGGTGATGGGGGAGGAGACCGCGAAGCTGCTCGGCGGCACGGGCACGGTCGCCTTTATCACCAGCCTCGGCGCCAACAACCTCCAGCGGCGTCTCGAGGGCGCGCGCCAGTCCCTGGCCAGGTACCCCGGCATCAGCATTGTCGAGACGTACGACATCAAGGAAGACAGCACGCGCTGCCAGGAGCTGATTGCCACCGGCAGCAACCGGTACCCCACGCTCGGCGCGTGGATCTCCGTGGGGGGCTGGCCGGTGTTCAGCGCCAACGCCCTGGAGCCCGTGCCCGCGACCACGAAGTTCGTCTCCTTTGACACGGTCGACTCCGCGCTCAAGCTCCTGCGCGCCGGCAAGGTGCAGGTCCTGCTGGGCCAGAAGTACTTTGGCTGGGGCGGTGAGTCCGTCCGGCTGCTCGACGGCATCATCAAGGGCAACCGGCCCGCCCAGGCAATCATCGACTCGGGCGTGGACGTGGTGACGATGGCGAACGTGGACGCGTACGAGGCGGCGTGGAAGGCCATGGTGAGCGGCGGGCGTCAGTAACAGTGACCTCTCAGATCAACCGCGCCAGAATCTCGCCAGGCACTGCGCCGCGCAGCTGAGGCCGACTCTCCAGAATCCGCGCGATGTCCGCCAGGTCCTTCTGCCGCTTGCTGGCGCGTCTTTCCGGATCGAGCGCGGCCCAGACCTTGCCTTGAAGCACGTCCTCAACCCGCGCCACCGGAAGTTCGACTCCCAGCACCGTGGCGCGAACCGCCCGGTCGACGAACGCCGCGTAGCGAGGGTCGGTCTGCAATTGCACCCGCAGGTCGCTGCCAGATTTCGCGAGGTTCACACTGTGCGCAAAGCGCTCCACTGTGAACAGCCCGGCCAGCAGTGGTTCAACGCGGACCAGGTCAGGCGCCGCCAGCACCAAGTCCAGATCCAGCGTCACGACGGGCTCCACGTAGGCGTTCACGGCCACGCCGCCGATCGCGCAGAACGTCACATCGTTGGCTGCAAGAAACGCCAGTACGTCGCCGAGCATGTCGGTCCGGTCCATGGTGACCGCCTTCCAAAAAGTGACTGCCTGCATGTGCTGCGTCCTGCACCAGTCTACGCCGGACGGTCCGCCGGGGCTACAATCTGGCATGGTCACCCGACTCACCCTGTGCCTTGCCCTCCTCGTCACCGCTGGTGCGCGCGCCCCGATCGCCGCGCGGCAGGCGCCGCCCACGCCGGCTGAGATCGATCGGCTGGTGGTCGCGTCGGAGCCGCAACTGATCGAGTGGCGCCGCCACCTGCACCAGCACCCCGAACTCTCCAACCGCGAGGTGGAAACGGCGAAGTACGTCGCCGAACAGCTGCGGAGCTTCGGCCTCGACCCGCAGACCGGGATCGCACGCACCGGTGTCGTCGCGGTGCTCAAGGGCGCGCTGCCGGGACCGGTCGTCGCGCTGCGCGCGGACATGGACGGCCTGCCGGTGCGCGAGGAAACCGACGTACCGTTTGCCAGCACGGCCACCGGCGAGTATCAGGGGAACACGGTCGGCGTCATGCACGCGTGCGGGCACGACACCCACGTGGCGATGCTGCTGGCCGCGGCGAAGGTCCTGACGCAGATGAAGGACCGCCTGCCGGGCACGGTGAAGTTCATCTTCCAGCCGGCCGAAGAGGGCGCGCCGGCCGGCGAGGCTCCGGCAGGCGCATTCGCGATGGTCGGCGCGGGCGTCATGCAGAACCCCAAGGTGGACGCGGTGTTCGGCCTGCACGTCTTCGCCAACGTGCCCACCGGGACCATCACCTATCGCAGCGGGCCGCTCATGGCCGCCTCCGACTCGTTCGAGATCACGGTCAAGGGCCGGCAGACGCACGGCGCGACGCCCTGGCGCGGCATTGACCCCATCGTCGTCGGGTCGCAGATCGTCATGGGCCTTCAGACCATCGTCAGCCGCGGCGTGGACATCACGGCGCTTCCGGCCATCGTGACGGTGGGGCAGTTTCAGGCGGGCGTGCGCAACAACATCATCCCGGACAGCGCCAGGCTGGTCGGGACGATTCGGACGTTCGACGACGCGGTGCAGGCGGACATCCACGCCAAGGTGCGGAGAATCGTGGAGGGGATTGCCGCCGCGGCCGGCACGACCGCGCAGGTGGTCATCAACAAGGGCTATCCCGTCACGAAGAACGATCCGGCCCTGACGGCGCGCATGCTGCCCACGCTTGAGCGCGTCGCGCCCGGCGCGGTGAAGGAGTCGGAACTCGTCACGGGCGCCGAGGACTTCACGTACTTCCAGCGCGAGGCGCCGGGCGTGTTCGTGTTCCTCGGGATCACGCCGCCCGCCCAGGTCGGCAAGGCGCCGCAGAATCACTCGCCGCTCTTCGTCGTGGATGAAAAGGCCCTGCCGACGGGCGTCCGCGCGCTTGTCCATCTCGCGGTCGACTATTTATCAGGGCGACGCTGAGGCCCCAGGACCCCGGGACCCCACTTGTGCGAGAATCGCCCGGATGGACCGCGCCAGTTGGGCTGGCGGGTGTCCACACTTTCCGCAAGGAGTTCCGCATGAAACAACGACTCACTCTCTTCTTCGCCGCGGCAGCGTGTTTTGCCGCGGCCGTGGCACCCTCCGGACAGACCGCTGGAAACGACCGCCTGACGCCAGCCGTGTTCGAAGGCCTGGCCCTGCGCAGCATCGGTCCGTCGCTGGTGACCGGGCGCGTGGCGGACTTTGACGTGGATCCGAAGAACCCGAACGTCTATTACGTGGCGACGGCCGCGGGCGGCGTGTGGAAGAGCGTCAATCGTGGCGTGACCTGGGTGTCCACGTTTGACCGCGGCGGGTCCTTCAACCTCTGCTGCATCAAGGTCGACCCGAAAGACTCCAACATCGTGTGGCTGGGCACGGGCGAGAACTCCAACCCGCGCAGCTCGATGATCGGCGACGGCCTCTACAAGTCCACCGACGCCGGCGTGACGTGGACGCGCGTGGCGCTGGCCACGTCGGAACACATCGGCAACATTCAGATCGATCCGCGCGATTCCAACGTCGTGTACGTCTCCGCGCAGGGCCCCCTGTGGTCCGCCGGCGGCGAACGCGGGCTCTACAAGACAACCGACGGCGGCAAGACGTGGAAGGAAGTCCTGGCCGTCAGCCCCGACACCGGCGCCAACGAGGTGGTCATCGATCCGGCGAGTCCGAACACGGTGTATGTGGCGATGTGGCAGCGGCGCCGCGCCGTGGGACAGTTCGTGGGTGGCGGCCCCGAGAGCGGCATCTACAAGTCCACCAACGCGGGGCAGAGCTGGACGAAGCTGACCAACGGCCTGCCCGTGAAGGACATGGGCCGCATCAATCTGGCCGTGGACGCGAAGGTGCGCCCGACCCGCGTCTACGCGATGATCGACGCGCTGGCCGACGAGCGCGGCTTCTATCGCACGGACGATCAGGGCGCCACGTGGGCGCGTGTGGGCAAGCGCGCGGCCGGTGGCGGTCGCGCCGGCGGCGGGGCTCCGGCTGCCGCGGGCCAGCCCGCCGAGGCCTGGTTCATGAACGCCGACCCCGGCTACTACAACGAGTTCTTTGTCGATCCGATTCGGCCCGAGACCGTGTGGGCGATGAGCACGAACCTGGAGCGCAGCACCGATGGCGGCCGCACCTGGAGCACGTTCCCGTTGCAGGGCGTGCACGTGGATCATCACGTCATCTGGCTGAACCCGGCCGATCGCAATCACATCGTCCTCGGCAACGACGGCGGCCTCTACGAGTCGTACGACGAAGGCCGGACGTGGCGGCACTTCAACAACCTGCCGATCTCGCAGTTCTACCGCGTGTCGGTGGACAACATGGCGCCGTTCTACAACGCCTGCGGCGGCACTCAGGACAACGGGTCGTTCTGCGGTCCGTCCCGCACCCAGAACCTCGCGGGCATCCGTACCAGCGACTGGTACATCACCGGCGGGGGCGATGGGTTCCAGACGCGCAGCGATCCCGAGGATCCGTATTTCACGTACGCTACCTCGCAGAACGGCTCCGTGACGCGCCTGGATTTGCGGACGGGACAGTCGCGATCGATTCGGCCGAACCCCTCCAACACCCGCAACCTCGACGGGAGCGAGATTCCGGCGGCGGCAGCAGCCGGCGGACGCGGCGGTGGCGGCTTCCCGAGCGAGCGCGCGAACTGGGACGCCCCCTACATCGTGAGCCCGCACAACCCGAAGAGCCTGCTGTGGGCGACCAACTTCCTCTACCGCACCGAGGACCGCGGCGATTCGTGGACGCGCATCAGCCCGGACCTGACGCGCCAGCTCGATGCCTTCGAAGTGGCCATCATGGGCAAGCAGTGGGATCGGGCGTCGACGGTCGGCTTCAACCGCGCGACCACCGCGCTGAGCAACATCGTCTCGGTTGACGAGTCGCCGCTGCTCTCCGGCCTCATCTACGCCGGCACCGATGACGGGCTGGTGCAGGTGACCGAAGACGGCGGCGCCACCTGGCGGAAGGCGGAAGAGTTTCCGGGCGTGCCGAAGTACACGTACGTCTCGGACGTGATGGCGTCTCCACGTGACTCCAACGTGGTCTTCGTGACGCTGAACAACTGGCAGCGCGGCGACTACAAACCGTACGTGGCGCGCAGCAACGACCGCGGCCGCACGTTCACGTCGATCACCGGGAACCTGCCCGATCGCCATCCGGCGTGGGCGATCATCCAGGATCACGTGAATCCGAACCTGTTGTTCGTGGGCACCGAGTACGGGTTGTTCTTCACCGTGGACGGCGGCGCGCACTGGGTGCAGCTCAAGGGCGGGCTGCCCACCGCGCAGGTGCGCGACATGGACGTGCAGAAGCGCGAGAACGACCTGGTGCTGGGCACCTTCGGCCGCGGCTTCTACATCCTGGACGACTACAGCGCGCTGCGCGGCGTGTCCGCGCAGTCGATGGCGCAGGAGGCGCAGCTGCTGCCGTTGCGGCACGCGTACCAGTACACGATTCGCAACCAGGTGCGCCCGGTGCAGAGCGACTGGGTGGCACCGAACCCGTCGTACGGCGCGATCCTGACCTACCACCTGCGTGACGCGGCGCCGGCCGGCACGCAATGGGCGATTGCCATCAGCGATGCCACCGGCCGCGAGGTCCGCCGCATCGATCTCAATGGCGAACCCGGTGTGAAGCGCGTGGCGTGGAATCTCGCCGGGGCGCCGCCCGCGCCGCCCGCGGGCGCACCCGCGGCGCCGGCGGGCCGGGGCGGCCGGGCCGGCGGCTTTGGCGGACGCGGTGGTGGCGGCGCGGCCGTGGATCAAGGCAAGTACACGGCCACGATCGGCAAGGTGACCAACGGCACGTTCACGGCCGTGGGCGCCGGCCAGTCGTTCTACGTGGTGCCGCTGCCCGATTCGAATCGGTAATCTTGAATCTGGAATCGGGAATCGCCTATCGACGAATCTGGAATCTCGAATCTGGGAACCATCTGGGAATCGATTGCCAGATGGTCCCCAGATTGCCGATTCGCCGATTTGCCGATAAGCGATTCCCGATTCCCGATTCCAGATTACCGATTAGTACAAGAGGTATCGAGCTCGAAGCGGCATGAACGTCTCGATCTCGCCTGGCCACCATCGAGTAAGCTCCGTTGTGGTCTGTCCCGCCTCGAGTCCCTCGCGCAGGGCCGGCGAGCCGTAGAGGATGTCGATTGGTGCCTTGGTGTGTTCGTATTCGTAGGGCGGCTCGCGCCAGGCGAACTGCGTCGGTCCCGCGTCACGGAACGCTTCGATCAGCGCCACGCCGGTCTCGACGGCGCGAAACGCCGCGCGATCGGTGACGTGCACCTGGCACCCCCCGCACAGGACCTTCGCGTGCTTCTGGAATGTCGGCTCGAAGGCATGCGGCCTGAAGTAGACGCCCGGAAGCCCGCGTTGATTGAGGCCGTCGCAGAACGGCTCGGGCGTCACCCACGGCGCGCCGATGAGTTCGAACGGCTTCGTGGTGCCGCGTCCTTCGGAGACGTTGGTGCCCTCGAACAGGACCGTCCCTGGATACACCACCGCGCTGTCGAGCGTCGGGAGATTGGGTGAGGGCAGCACCCAGGGCAGGCCCGTCGCGTCGAAGTACTGATCGCGCGACCAGCCCTGCATCGCAATCACTTCCAGCTTGGCGCCGATGCCGAAGTGTTCGTTGAAGAGCCGGGCCAACTCGCCGATGGTCATCCCGTGCCGCATCGGAATCGGGTACTGCCCGATGAACGACGTGAAGCCCGGCACGAGCATCGGGCCTTCGACCTGCGTGCCGCCGATGGGGTTGGGCCGATCGCACACCACCACCGGCAGGTCGTGCGCGGCGGCGGCCGTCAGGCAGTTGGCCATCGTGTAGACGTAGGTGTAGATCCGCGTGCCCACGTCCTGCAGGTCGATGACCAGCGCGTCCAGGCCGGCCAGCATCCCGGCCGTGGGGATGCGCGTCTCGCTGTAGAGCGAGTACACGCGCCCGCCGCGCGCCGGGTCGTCGCCGTGCGGCGACTCGATCATGTTGTCCTGCAGGTCGGATCGAAACCCGTGCTGCGGGCCGAAGATTGCGCCCACCCGCACGCCGCTCTGTTCGGCGCGGTCGATCACGTGGCGGAACCGCGTGTCGATCGAGGCGGGATTGCAGACCAGTCCGATCGTGCGCCCGCGCAGCAGCGATCGCTCGAAGAGGATGTCGGAACCGAGGGTGACGGCAGCCATGTCCGCCGGCCATTATGGCCGATTCGCGCGGAGGCGTTGCGCCAGCACCTGCACGCGCATCGCATCCCCGTAGGTGTTGAGGCGCAGGTGGGCCGCGCCGGGCCGTCCGCGCACGTCGACGACCACGTCCCGGGAGGCCCGCGGGAGTCCGCTGATGCTGTGCCACGGCCACTGCTGGACGGTGCCGGCGGCAAACACGAGGCGGTCAGCGGTGACAAAAAGTTTGCCGGCGGCGTCCACCTGATCGACCAGGCTGGCCGGCGCCAGGAAGTGACAGACGGTCTGACCAATGACGCGGTGCTGGGTGGCGATCACCGGCAGCGCGGGCGCCTGTGCGACCGCCAGCAGGCGCTCCAGTCCGTCCAGCATTTCCTCCTGGGACTCGGCGATGTCCGGTGACGTGGCCGGGTCGATGACCTGCGCCCTCAGGGTCTGGATGCGGTCCGCATCAGGCGTGACAGCCAGCGCGTCGGCTTCACGCCACCACGCGGACGTATCAGGTTGTGGAGGCGCCGCGCGCCCCGGGCTGAAGCCCGGGGCCTCCATGTACTAGAACGTCACGGATGCCGTGAGCGAGCCGCTTCGTCCGGGCGCGGGGACCCCGCGCGGATCGGGGCTGGCGAAGTAGCGCTGGTTGAGGAGGTTGCGGCCGTTGGCGCGCAACTCCAGGCGCGGCGTCAGCCACCAGCCGGCGCCCGCGTCGAGCAGCGTGTAGCCGGGCGCGCGGACCTCGCTGGGTCCGACGCGCTCGTCGGCGCCGAACGCGGCCACGCGCACGTGGGCCGTCCCCCTGGCTGTCAGCTGTTTGCGCAGCACCACCGCCGCCATGTTCGGGGCGACGTCGTCCAGCCAGCGGTCGTCGATCCCGTCGTCGAGGGCGCGGCCGCGCGCGGTCTGACCGGAGAGTTCCAGCGCGAGCCCGCGGCCAAGGTCGACCTGGCCCTCGAGCTCGACACCGCGGTACTGGGCCTGGCCCCGATTCCGGAAAAAGAAGAAATCTGGAGCGGTGGCATACCGCTCGACCAGATCCGTGATGCGGTAGTGGTACACGTAGGCGGCCAGTCGGACGCGGCCGGCGGTGTATCGCGCCCCGAGATCAAACTGCAGGCTGGTCTCGGGCGCAAGATCCGGATTGCCGGTGATGAAGCCGCGGCCGGTGGGACCGCGATAGAAGCGATCGGACAACGTCGGGTCGCGGAAGCCGCGCGAGACCTGCCCGGTGAACGAGAACCCCGCCACCGGCCCCACGGTCAGCGCGCCAAACCCCGCGACGGCCTGGTGCGAGACCGCGACATCGCCGAAGTACCCGCCGGTGTTCCTGGACGAGACGGCGTCCACGCGCAGGCCGGCGGCCGCGTGCACGCGGGGCGTCAGGGCCGCCTCCGCCTGCACGAACAGGCCGGTGTCGATCCGCCGCGCGGAGTCGGTGGAGAGCGTCTCGCTGACGGACGTCTGCTGGCCCGCGGCGTTGAAGCCAATCAGGATGTCGCGGGCCTCCAGGCCCGCGCGCCCGTTGAGGTCCGCGCCGATTTCGATCTTGGCGCGTCCCATGAGTTTTTCGGCGATCGCGCGCGCGGAGAAATCGCGCGCGGAGATGTCCGCGCGTTCGATCCGGCGGGTGACCGTGGCGGACGGATGCCGCTCCTGGTCCGTGCGTTGTTCCACCGAACCGGTGAACGTCTGGATCCTGATGTGATCAAACGGCCCCGTGCGGTCGCGTTCGTAGGCGGCGGTGAACCGGTGGGAGTTCTCGAAGGGATAGGAGAACCGCGTGGCCGCCGAGTTATTGCGTGGGCGTTCGATGTTGCGGCCGAAGTCGCCCTGCCAGCTCACGGTCATGAGCCCGCTGCCGATCCGCTGATCCACGCGCGCCAGCACGCCCCGGTCGTCAAACCCGGAGTGAAGCACGGGGCCGTCCGGGCCCTCGTAGTCGTCGGCGCTTCGCGCGTGGGCCTGCAGGATGACGGCGCCCGAATCGTACCCCTTCGATATTTCGACGCCGCCACGCTGGTCGGGAATGCCCGCGCCCAGCGTGCCGGTGACGCGCGCCGCCCACGGGCTGCCGATCGCCGGCCGGCGGGTGCGCACGGAAATCACGCCACCAAAGGCATCGGAACCGTACGCGACCGACCCCGGCCCTCTGGCGATGTCCATGCTGTCCACGCTGAACGGATCGAGAAACGTGGCGCTCGGGCCGACGCGGCGTTCCGACGTCACGCGCGCGCCGTCGATCAGGATCAGCGTCCGGCCCCGGGCCAGGCCGCGCACCGCCGGCACGGCCGCCTGGCCTTCGGATACCTGCGTGACGCCGGGGACGTTCTCCAGCGCCTGCATCAGGTTGGCCGGCAGCCGCAACGCCACGTCGCGGCTCGAGAGCAGCGTCATCCCCGCGCCTGGAGCGGCATCGATGCTGGGCGCCACGCCGGCCGTCACCGTCACGTCTTCGCTGACAACGGGTTCGACGGTAATCACCAGGACCGCGGCCCAATCCATCGAGGTCACACGCGTGGGTTTGGTGACCTTGCCACTGGGAAGAATCACCAGCACTTCAAACGGTGGCGCGGGATTGGGCTTCCAGGAGAACCGGCCGTCGGCATCGGTCTTCACCGATCCCGCCAGGCCGACGATCATGACCTCGGCCCCGGAGACGGGATTGCCGGTGCGCTTGTCGATGAGGCGGCCGTCCATGGCCGACGCCGCGGCCGCGGTGGCGACCAGGAGCACGAGGCCCATGGCAGCCACACGGGTGGCGCGCCTCAAAACACAACGACGGGGTCGCATAGGTCTAGGGCAGGAGCGCGACGGCCATTTCCATGGCGTCGTGGACGTGCTCCTGAAGCGAAAACGCGAGGGCCACGGCGGCGGTGCCCAGGGCGACGCCCCAGTGACGGCGCGGACGCCCCGCGGGCGGCGGGCCATCGCAGAGGCGCCGGACGCGGCGCTCCACGCTTTCGCCGCGATACAAGGCGCTGGCGGGCAATTGCGCGCCGTGGAAGGAAGCCGCCGGGCCGGTCGCCGTGGCCGGGGCCAGGCGCGCGATACGCAGCAGCGCGGCGGCCAGATGCACGCGCGCCGTTTCCCCGCGTTCCGCCGCCACGTCGTCAGCCGCCTCTTCGGTGGCCTCGCGCCAGGCGTGGCGCAGGTCACGGCTCGCCGGCGTGCCGCCCAGCAGGTCCGGCGTGGCGGCAAAGAGCGCGCGACGCAGGTTGTCCCATCGACGGAGATGCCCGTGCTCGTGCGCCAGGATCGCCGCAAGCTCGTCGGCACTGCAGGCGGCGAGCACCGCCCCGTCCACGACCAGCGTGGGGCGGAAGATGCCGACGACGGCGACGACCGGGAATCCGGTGTGGACGCGGAAGGCCGGCACGGTGACATCCGGCAGCGTGATGCGGGTCGCGCCCACGAGCCAGGCGTCAAGCAGGCGGCGCGTTTCGAACGCCATCGTCCAGACGCGCGCCGCGAAGAGGGCGAGGTACACCGCGCCGCAGGTGGCGCCCACGCGCAGGGTCCACCCGATCACCTCGTCCGTGTCGCGCGATTCAAAACGCCAGAGTCCCACCACGGCGAACAGGCCCGTCCCCGCGGCGACCACGGCGGGCACCAGGCGCAGGCGCAGGAGCGTGTCCGCGCGACGGGCCGGCGTCACGTCCCGCGTGCCTGGCGCGCGCTGCCACCAGGCCAGCGCCACCACCACCGACGACACGAGTGCCGCCACGCCGAACGCGGCGAGCGACAGCACGAGGCATCGGAGGAGGAAGGTCATTCGGCGGGGTGATCGCGGTCCGCGCGGCGCGCGCGAACCAGCGCCTCCAGCTCGGTCAGCAGCGCCTCGTCGTGGTTGCCCAGCGCATCCACGAAACAGGACAGTACCGGCGTGGCCGACGATCCGCCGCTGCCCACCGCGGCCAGCAGCGCCCGGGTCGCCCGGTTCGAATCAAACGCCGCGCGGCTTTCCCGGGGTTCGTACACAAACGCCCGCCCGGCCTTGGTCCGCGCCAGCATCTGCTTGCGGTGCAGGCGGTCCAGCGTGGTCATCAGGGTGGTGTAGGCGATATCCGGGAACGCCGGCTGCAGGTCGCGCACGGTGGCCGGCGCGGCCCTGTGCCACAGGGCGTCCAGCACACGCCGTTCAAGGGGGCCCAACACGGTCGAGGTCATCTCGGTCATAACTGGGGAATACTGCCCACGGATACCAGGAAGTTTACCGCGCCTGCAATGGCGAAATGGGGGCAATGGCACAAATGCCCCCATTTCGCCATTGCAGGGCTGCGGGCATTGGCATGATTGCTGCTTAGTACCTATCAACTGAGGAGTGTTCCATGAAGAAGTTGTTTGCTGGATTAGTTGGAGTGTTGATGGTGTCGGGAATCGCGGTGTCGGCAGCCGGCGCGCCGGAGCGCGAGGCCGCGGCGCAGGATGCGGCGAAGATCGCGGCGGGCGAGAAGGTGTATGCGGCCCAGAAGTGCAGCATGTGCCATGCCATCGCCGGCAAGGGCATGAAGGCGTATCCGCTCGACGGCGTGGGCACGAAGCTCTCGGCGGCTGACATCAAGGCCTGGATCCTCACGCCTGACGTGATGGTCGCCAAGCAGACCACCAAGGCCAAGATGAAGATGAAGGCCTACAAGCTCGAAGGGGCCGACCTCGACAACCTCGTCGCGTATCTGGAATCGTTGAAGAAGTAAGGGCCTTACAGGCTCTAACACCATCGCCCGCTGACGGGCAGATGTACAGATCAAGGGCGGCAGGGGAGCACATCCTCTGCCGCCCTTCGTGTGTCTGGACGTCCATGGAGGCCCCGGGCTTCAGCCCGGGGCGCGCGGCACGGGCTAAAGCCCGTGCCCTCCAGCTCTCTTATCGAATGTCATGGCACAGGTCGCAGCTCTGGCTGATGGCCAGGCCGTCCTTGGTCTTGTGGTTGTCGTCATGGCACCGGAAGCAGCCGGGGAAGTCCATGTGGCCGATGTTGTTCGAATACGTGCCGAACCCGATCTTCATCGACGGGAAGACGCTGCGGCGGTAGATGGCCTGCGTGGCGTTGACCACGCGTTCCACATCCTGGCGCCGGCCCATGTAGGCCTCGGCCTGTTCGGTCCGGTAGAAGCCGCGCAGCTTGACGGCGATGGCGTCCAGGGCCGCGGCCTTCGAGTCATAGGTCTGCGACAGCGCGCCCACGGCTTCACGGCGCGCGAAGGGCAGGTTGGCCGGCATCTCGCCGTTGTCCAGCGCCGCGTTCACGGCGCGCTCCGGCGTGTTGGCAAACGGGTGTCCCGCCCGGTTGTGGCAGTCCACGCAGTCCATCTGGCGGCGTTCCCCCGCCGCCAGCTCTTCGGCCGTCGGCGCTCCTTCGGCCACGTACTCACGCACGGTGCCGTCCTTGTAGGTGACCTTCACCCAGGGAATGACTTCCCGTTTCTCGTCGGTGGCGACGTACTCGATCGTGCTCGACGCGCTGGTGTGCCAGTGGATGCCCGTGGCGTTGCGCAACAGGTCGCTGCCGCCGCCCACGTGCATCTGCAGCGTGGTCTCGGTCACCGTGTTCGCTTCATCGTCGCCGTACTCACGGCGGGTGAGGACCTTGTCGCCGTGGAACTTCTCGGGCCAGTGGCACTGCTCGCACGTTTCACGCGCCGGGCGCAGGTCGTGCACCGGCGACGGGATGGGCCGCGAGAACGTGTTCAGCGTGACGGCGAAAATCTGGCGCGTGCCGGAGAGTTTGGACTGCACGAACCACGACGCGCCCGGGCCGATGTGGCACTGGACGCAGCCGACGCGGGCGTGCGCGCTGTTCTGGAACGCCAGGTGCTGCGGTTCCATCACCTCGTGGCAGACCGTGCCGCAAAACTCCGTCGAGTCCATGTAGTGCAGGCCGGAGTACGCGGCCAGCGACACGATGACCACGTTGAGCACCGTGATCACGAGGACCAGCGCCGTCACCTTGCGATGCCGCGGGGAGTTGAGGTTCAGCGTGGGCCACTGGAGTTCGCCCTTGCCGGTCGCCACGCGCCGGTGTTGCCGCCAGACCCCGAGGGGAATGAGCCCGAGCCCGGCCAGAAACAGCCCGGGCAGGATGATGAAGAACACCATCCCCATGTAGGGGTTGGTGTGCCAGCCCATGGACTCGGCGACGAAGAAGATCAGAAACAGGGTGGCGCTGAACAGCGAGAGCAGCGCGCCTGAAAACGAGATGGGGTGTCGGAGGAACGGCAGTTTTCTCATTTACCTGAGGACAGCATACAGAATCAGGCCCACCAGCAGGAGCCCGATGGTCACGGCAGTGGTGCCGAT
>JANLHE010000002.1 GCA_024653875.1 Acidobacteriota bacterium | reverse complement strand
GTGCAGCAGACGTTGCCGCCGTAGGAGGTCACCGGGTTCATCGGATCGTAGGTGAACCGATCGGGGCGATCGGCGGCCGGCGGCGCCTCAGCAAGCGCGCCGTCGCCACTCATGGTGTTCGCGCGTCCGTCGCTCGACAGGTAAAACGTCATCGGCTGGGCGCCGCGCGGCGGCCACACGTCCGACGTCTGCCACTTGTTCAGGCCCATCGTGAAGTAGGTCACCTTCGCGAGTTTGTCGATGACCGGGCTGGCCACGCCCTTCACGAACCGGTCAAAGAACGAGTCCACGATCTCCTGATAGTTGAAGCGCGCGTCACCCATGCTGCGTTCGCCGACCACCGTGTCGGCCGTGGCCCGCGTGTACGAACAATGCGCCACGGGCGCGATGATCGCCCACTGCTGGTCGGCCACCTTCGAGGTCTTGCGCGCGTGGTTGTAGAGCGCGAGGTTCGGGCCCACCGACACGTCGTACCACGACATGAAGTGCAGTCCGGGCACATCCAGCGGCATCGTGTCGTGATACAGCCCACCCTTGTACCAGGCCGGGTCGTTCGGTTCGCGCTGAATCATCGCGCCGCCGGTGTCGACCGGCATCGGATCGGCGAAAATGCCCTTCGAGGCGCCGACATTCTGGAGGATGTCCTGCACGGGGAGGTGTGACAGCGCCTCCGACCAGTCCACGGCGGGCATCCGCGGCACGAGGTCGAACAGCTTCGAGGCTTTGATCAGATCCTCCTGCGAGAGGTCGCGCGGGAACATCGGCCGCAGCGTGTTCTGCTCGCGCATGATCCAGGTGGTGAAGAGCATCTGCACCGCGCCGCCGCGGTACCAGTTGCCCTGCTCCCAGTAGGGACCCACGCGTCCGATGCCGGCGCCGTGCCCCTGGACGTTCATGGCGGCATACGCCGGCGGCCGCTCGCCGGCCACGCCCATCTGCCACTCGGCGGTCGACGAACACCCGGTGGTGCCGATCTTGCCGTTCGACCATGGCTGTTTGGCGATCCACGCCATCGCGTCCACGCCGTCCGCGCGCGTGCCGAGGATGTCGTAGTGCCCTTCGGAGAAGTAGTGGCCGCGTTCGTTCTGAACCACGTAGGCGTAGCCGCGTTTGACGGCCGTGATCATCCCGGCCATGTTGCCCGGCACGCCGTTGGCCACGTCCCAGAAATTGAAGTTGTAGGGGGTGCGGACGAAGATGGTCCCGACCTGGCCGGCGCCCTTGGGTCGGTAGATGTCTGTGGCCAGCCTGACGCCGTCGCGCATCGGCATCATCACCTTGCGATCGACAACGGCGATCTCGTGCAACTCGCGTTCGGTGGCAAGTCGCTGCGCGACTTGATCGGGCGGAAGACCGCCGCCGCGCTGGGCGGCCAGGGCCGCACCGGCGGCCATCGCGAGGGTGAACGCAAGCAGCAGACGACGGGCTGGACGCATGGGGGACCTCCTTGGGGTCACTTCCGGCATTCTACGCCCCTCCCGAAAGAAGGGCGCGCACGGCATCGCGCAGGACGGTCCAGGCATCGCCGTCTGGCGCGATCAGGTCGAAGTGGCCCGCGCCTTCCACCACACGCAAGGTCGCGAGGGCTCCGGCCGCACCCAGAAGCGCGTCCGCCTGTGCGCGCGGCACGATGGTGTCCGCGCCGCCGACGATGAGCTGCACCGGCAGGCGAGGCACGAGCATGACGGGCGACGCCTGGGCGTAGCGCTCTCCCACCTCGCCCACCGCGCCTCCCATGAGGGGTACGACGGCCGAGCCGCAGCCCTCAGGCGACGTATACGCCACCAGATCGGTAATGCCGCCAATCGACACCACGCCGCGAGGCACCAACGGATTCGGTGCGGCGATCGGCGCACCTGCCGGCAGCAGGCCGCGAGAGGCGCACCACAGTGCGAGGTGACCGCCCGCGGAGTGCCCCGCCACGACGATGCGCGAGAGGTCGAGCGGATGGCGGCCGGCAAGAACGCGCAGGTGGTCGACCGCGGCGCCCACGTCGAGGAACGTTCCCGGCCACCCGCCACCCGGGCTGCCGACGCGGCGGTACTCAA
>JANLHE010000001.1 GCA_024653875.1 Acidobacteriota bacterium | reverse complement strand
AGGCGGGTGTCACTCGCGCGCAGGTGGCGGTCGCCTGGGTCAAACTGGCCAATAGCCAGCCCACCGGAGACTGGCCGGCGGCGACCTCGCAACTGAAGGCAGACACCGTTCGCGTCATGCAGGCGCTGGCCACGCGCTTGCCGAATCTTCGGCTGGCGTACCTGTCGAGCCGCATCTACGCCGGCTACGCGACGACCACGCTCAATCCGGAGCCGTATGCCTATCAGGGTGGCTTCGCCGTGCGCTGGGTGATTGAGGATCAACTGAACGGCCTGCTGCCATTCACCGGCGCCTCTCGCACGGCGCCATGGATGGCCTGGGGACCGTATCTCTGGGCCGACGGCCTCACGCCTCGGGGCGATGGTCTGACCTGGGCCTGTGGTGAGTTCGCCGACGACGGCACGCATCCCGGCACCACAGGCCGTCAGAAGGTGGCCCAACTGTTGTTGAGGTTCTTCCAGACCGATCCGACGGTCCGCGAGTGGTTCACGGGATCAGCCGATCGTGTCAGGGCGCCGTGATCGTGAGGAAGAAACTCGGCCGACAAGAAAACACGGCCGGGCATCCTTCAGGACACCCGGCCGTACAGGGTGGCGCGGCTGAAGCCACGCCCCACGTTCGGTCAGCCGGACACGTTCAACGTTCGGTCAGCCGGTTCAGCGGCCGCCGCCGCGCCCGCCCCGTCCCGCGCCGCCGGCCGGAGCGGCCGTGATCTCGATCGGCCGTCCGTCGATGAAGACGTAGCGCACCCGCGTGTTCGCCTCGAACAGATCCCCGTCGGTGACGACAATGTTGGCGATCTTGCCCTGCTCGATGGAGCCCACGCGGTCGTCCGCGCCCGCGATGCGCGCGGCGTCGATCGTCAGGGCCTTGAGCGCCCGTTCGGCGGTCAAGCCACCTTCCTTGACCGTCCGCCCGGCGTTGCGCACGAAGTCCGCGGGCGCCAGCGTGCCGCCCGACGTGAAGGCAAACGGCACGCCTGCCTTCGCCAGCATCGCCGGCACCTTCGGCGCGTCGGCCGCCGCCTGCAGCGCGCGCAGGGAATCGCCGCCACCGCCACCCCGGCCGCCGCCACCACCGCGACCGCCGGCCGGACCCGCGCCAGCGCCACGGAAGTTCAGGCCGTAGATCACGCTGGCCTTGGCCTTCTGGAGGTCCTCGATCCGCATGCCCGCGCCCGCGCCGCCCACGATGATCGGCTTCACCTTGAAGTCGTTCGCCATGATGAGCGATCGGTCGATCTCGCGGCCTTCGTTCGCGTCAAACGCGACCGGCATCTCGCCCGCAAGCGCAGGTTTCAGCGCATCCAGCGAGGGTTCCACCAGCGGACGCGGGCCGCGCGCGCCGGTCTTCTCGTAGATAGCCGTCGCATCGCGCTGCCACTGCGCGTCCAGGAATCCCTGGCGCGTGAACGCGAGCGTGCCCAGCAGCGAGTTGGGGTAGCCCGTGCCGCCCCCGCGCCCGCCGATATTCACGTGCTGCGCCACCGGCGCCTTCACCACCACCAGGCCGCGGCGGTAATCCGCGATCGTGCTGATCTGCGGATCGTCGGGCGGATACGCGGTGTTGACCAGCGCGCTCTGGCCCTTGAAGATGCCCTGTGACGGCACCGCGAGCACCGACGTGATGCCCGCTTGCGCCATCGCGCTCAGGCCCTCGCTCGACTCCACCAGGTTTTCGGCCGCCTGGAAGTCCGGGCGAAGAATGGCCGCGCGCTTGGCGCGATCCGCTTCTTCACGCGAGGCGAACGTGATGCCGCCCCCGCCGCCTCGGCCACCGCCCCGGCCCGCCGCCGGGTCGGGAGCCGCCGGTGCCGCCGCCTCCAGCGGAGCCGAGCTGGCCATGTCAATCAGGCCCGGATACACAGTCAAACCCGCGCCGTCGGTGACGATGGCATCCGCGGGAATCGTGACCGTCGCGCCCACCGCCTGGATGACGCCGTCACGCATGACGATGGTGCCGTTCTCGATCGTGGCGCCGGACACCGTCACGATCTTCGCGCCCTTGATGGCGTAGGCGAGTCCGGCCGGCGCCGCGCCGCCGGTGAGGGTGAAGGCGAGCGCCGCGACGAGGATCGCAGCGCCCTGAACGACGAGTGTTCTCGGGTTTCGCATATCGGGATCCTCCTACTGACGACCCATGTAACGGTTAAACAACTCCGTCTGCTTGTTCTGCAGCGGCACATCCTTGCCCGCGATGACGACATTCAGGATGCGGGTCCGAATCTCCATCGCGTCGCCGTTGGTGACGACGAGGTTCGCGATCTTGCCGGGCTCGATGCTGCCGACGAGCTTGTCCGCGCCGAAGATCTTCGCCGCGTCCAGCGTCATCGCCTGCAGCGCGCGCTCCTTGCTGAGTCCCCAGGCCACCGACATCGCGGCCTGGAAGGGAATCAACCGCACGTTCTGGAAGCCGCCGCTGGAAAATGCGAACGTCACGCCCGCCTTCTCCAACTGGCCGGCCGCCTGATACGTTGCCGCATGAAACGCATCGTCGCCCTGCGGCAGTTCCAGCACGTTGCTGATAATCACCGGCACGTTCGCCGCCTTCAGGGCCGCGGCGCTGGCCACTGCCGCGGCCGGGCTGGTGCGGATGACGATGTTCACGCCCTGGCGCTGCGCCCACGCGATCGCCTGCGTGATGGCGCCTTCGTTGCCGGCGGTCACGTAGAACGCCTGCTGCTTGTTGAGGATGGGCAGGAACGGTTCCAGGTTCCAGTTCTTGTCGCGGTTCGGGTTGGCGCCGTAGGCCTTGGCCTGCGCCAGCAGGGTGTCCAGTTCACGCAGGCCGGAGTTGCCCGCGCCACCCGCCCGGCCACCGGCGGGGACGCCGCCGCCGCGCCCACCGCCGCCACCGCCGGGGAACGTGAATGCGAGACCCGCCGAGGGCCGCACCACGTTCTCTTCCCACGTCCAGCCGTCCAGGTTCATGAGCGGCACTTCGCCGCCGATGATGCCGCCGCCCGGGAAGATGCCCGCCGATGTAATGCCCTCGGTGCGTGCCACCGCGATCGCGTCGCTGTCCGATTGATACGCCACGCGCGTGCGCAGCATCTGGTTGAACGCCAGTATCTCGTCCACGTCGTCGAAATTCCGCACGCCGGGTTCGTTGAGGCCGAGGTCCGTCTGCGCGTCGATGAAGCCTGGGTACACGCTGCCGCCCTTGGCATCCACCACGCGCGCGCCGCCGGGGACGGCCACGTTCGCGCCGACGGCCTGAATCGTGTTGCCCTTGATGACCACCGTGCCTTTGGGAATCACCGGGCCAGAGACCGGGTGGATGCGCGCGTTGGTGATCGCCCAGGTGGGGCCGTTCGCGTTGAAGATGACCTTGCCCGTCTCGGGCGTGATGGCGAAGAGGTTGCCCGTCACCGCCGGCGGCGCCGCGCCGCCGGCGCGGCCGCCCAGTGCCACACGTTGCTGCTCCACGCCTGCCGCCCGCGCCATGTCCACCGCGCGGTCGTAGTACGCCTTGCCGTCGATGTACGACTGCTCGACGATGGCGAAGGTGCTGAGCGGGTGGTTGTTCCAGAGGACGACGTCCGCGTCCTTGCCGACGTCGAGCGAGCCGACGCGGTCGTCGATCCGCAGCTGCCGCGCGGGGTTCATCGTGACCATCGCGATCGCCTGGTCGTCGCTCACGTCACCCCAGCGCACGGACTTGGCCGCTTCGGTGTTGAGGCGGCGCGCGTGTTCGGCGCTGTCGGAGTTGATGGAGACGTTGACGCCCTTGTGGGTCATCAGGCCCGCGTTGCCGGGAATCGCGTCTTCCGCCTCGATCTTGTAGCCCCACCAGTCGGCGAAGGTGGAGGCGCCGGCGCCGTGCGCGGCGATTTCCTTCGCGACCTTGTAGCCCTCGAGCACGTGCTGGAAGGTCGCCACCTTGAAGCCCATCTCATCGGCGAGACGAATCAGCATCAGAATTTCATCAGCGCGATAGGAGTGCGCGTGCACCAGGCGCTTGCCCTCGAGCACTTCCACCAGCGCGTCCAGCTGCAGGTCACGGCGCGGCGGAATGACGGTCTGGCCGGCCTTGGTGGCCGCGTTGTAGGCCACCCAGTCCTTCTGGTACTTCTTTGCGCGGGTAAAGGCATCGCGGATGACGAACTCCACGCCCTGCCGCGTGGCGGGGTACCGGGCCGGGCCCTGTCCCTGCAGACCGCCGGCGCCGCCGCCCTGGCGCTTCGGGTTCTCGCCGAGCGCGAATTTGATGCCGGGCATCGCGCCTTTGAAGATCAGGTCGTCGCCCTTCTCCACGCCCCAACGCAGCTTGATGGTGACCGCGCCGCCGCCGATGGGGTTCGCGCTGCCGTGCAGGATGTTCGCCGTGGTCAGGCCGCCCGCCAGGTCGCGCTGAATCGCGATGGCCTGTGGATTGAGCACCTGACCCATGTCGGTCATGGAACTGACGGCCGTGGCGCCTTCATTGATCGCGTCGTTGCCGATATGGGAGTGCGCGTCGATCAGGCCGGGCGTCACGAACTTGCCCGTGCCGTCGACGACCGTCGCGCCCGCGGGAATCGACACGTTCGTGCCGATCGCGGCGATCTTGCCGTCGCGCATGACGATGGTGCCGTTGTTGATGGTGCCGCGCGACACCGTGATGAGCGTCGCGTTTCGAATCGCGACGATCGATGGGGCAGGAGCCTGCGCCGCCTGACCTGACAGCTGCGCGATTGCTGCCGGAATCAGGAACGGCGCCGCGAGTGCCAACCCGAGAACGAGTGAGTGAATACCTCGACGTGCCAAATTGCGCCTCCGCTGAAGGGGGAAAGAACCGGGGGAACTGTAGCGTACGAATACGACCTGCGGCCAGCAGCCGCCGATCTTCACCTGCGCCGAATGGCCGCGAGCCAGTACGCGCTCGCGGACCACAGGCCGCACCACGCGCCGAGCGCGGCCCAGCGGGCCATGCGCAGGTAGGTGTCCATGTCGGGGGCCGGGCGCATGTCCAGCAGCAGGCGTGTGCCGATGTTGTATCCGTC
>JANLHE010000657.1 GCA_024653875.1 Acidobacteriota bacterium | reverse complement strand
TACGGATGCCGCCGCACGTCGTCTTCCGTGCAGGGCGGCGTTTCCCACGCGTGGTGGTGCGCCCCGATCTCGCAGTCCCCGCGCTCCAGCAGGCCGCGCAACACGTCAGCCGATCGCGGGTCCGTGGCCACCGGGTGGGTGATGACATAGGTGGGGCGCACGCCGTGCCTGGCGAAGAACTCGTGCAGGCGGCCCAGCGCGTAAAGGTTCTCGAAACGCTGGTGCAGGCGCGCCTGCAGATCCCACTGGTTATCGCCCTCGGTGTCGATGGCGACCAGCAGGGCCGGGCCTGGCCTGGCGCTCATCGATCCTGGTCCGAATCTCCGAGCGTGACGTGCCAGGTGTCGGTCGCCGCGTAGAAGGCCGACGGGAGATCGATCGCGTTGATCTTCGCGACAAACTCCATGGTCGATTTCACCGTGAAATAGCCCGACTGCTTCAGCAGCTTGCGGAATCCCGCGTGCAGCGCGAAGGCGCGAATCTTGTCCGAGTTGGCCGCGCGCGCTTCGCGATCCACCCAGCGCAGCAGCGTGAGGAACCCCGCGTGGTCGTCCGGCGCCGCGAGCCAGTCCACGATGATGGTCACGCGGCCGCGCGGCTCCTGGAGATGGCGGTACACCACGTAGCCGGCCACGTCGCCGTCCCGTTCCAGCACGGCGATCGTGTAGCGGACGTGCGGCGCCTGGATGTACTTCCAGTTGAGGTACGCGGCGTCGCGGCGGACCGCGAACGCAAAGGACGGCGCGACACGGTCCCACAGCCGGGTGAAGCGATCGTCGAAGTGGCGGATGGTGCGGACTTCGCCCTGCATCGGCCGCGTGCGCGCGACGAGCCTGATCCACGGCAGCGTCAGCGCCGACACCAGCTTGTTCACGGTCACCGACCAGCCCGGCCGGCGAAGCGCGCGGCGGGTGAGCGGCTTGACGAAGCACGGCACCGGGCCGGCGTCCGGCCACCGCATCTTCTGGAACAGGCGGTACGACGAGTCGGAGAGGCCCAGTCCCAGCGATGCGCCCACGTGACGATCCCACGTGCGGAACAGCACTTCGCCCAGGCCCTGCCGCTGGCGTTCGGGCGCCACCATGACGTCCATGCCCCAGGCCGCGTCGATTTCGCGGCCCTGCACGGACAACTTCACCGGCATCGTGGCGTACTGCCCAATGATCGTCTGGCCCTCGCGCGCCAGCCAGATCAGCGGGCCATCGGAGGGCCGGTGCGGGTTGTTGCGGTACTGCCAGTCCCAGCGCAGCCGGTTGGCGTCCGCGGAGTCGATGCCGAAGACGCGGCGGTACAGCGCCTCCACGGCGCGTTTGTCGTCGGGCTGGAAACGAACGATGTCAGGCATGGCTCAGCACGTACTCCATGTTACTGATGAAGATGTCGCGGGTGGCGGGACTGTTGCGCACCCAGCGGCCGAGCGCGCCTGACAGGCGGCGGACCGTGGCCGTGGAATGGAGTTCCTCGCGCACGATGCGCAGGCCCGCGTCCGCAATCTGCCGGCGCAAACGCGTGACCGTCACCAGTTCCAGCAGGTCGTCGTGCTTCCAGATGCCGCTGCGCGCATCGCGGATGAACGAGTTCTCGTGCGCGGGTTCCTTCAGGGTCCAGGGCGCGTATCGCGCGAGGAGCCGGAATGTGCGGAACGCCATCCACCGGCCGACGAGCAAGTGGAGCGGGATCTGGATCTTCAGCCGGGGCAGGTGTGCGCCGGCGAATGACAGATACGGGGCCGTCGAGAGCAGCATCCGGCCGCCGGGGGCCATGACCCGCCGCATTTCGCGCAGGTACAACGGCGCATCCTGGACGTGTTCGATGACCGCGTGTGAGAGCACCAGGTCAAACGCGCCGTCCGCGAAGGGCAGCCGCATGCCGTCGGCCTGCAGGAAGTGGAGATGCGGGAGCCCGCGTTCGCGCGCCAGCCGCACGCCCGCGTCGCCAAACCGGTTCACGGGATCGATGCCCACGACACACGCCGCGTGTTCGGCCAGCGAGAGCGGCATGCCGCCGCCGCCGCACCCGGCGTCGAGGACCCGGCCCTGCACGGCCACGCCCGCGCGATCCAGGAAGGCGAGGACCTTTGCCGAGCGGTAGTACTCAAACAGCGCGTAGTCGTATTCCGAACGGAACCGGCGGTCGGCGTGCGTCTTGATGAGGGCGTCACTGATATCGCGCACGTGGCTCCGGTCCGTCGGGAAACTTGGCGATGAGCGCGGCGCGATCCGATCCCGGTGTTTCGTCCACCGCAAACTCCGCGATGACTCGCTGGTTGGGATAGTGCCGCAGCACGTCGAGAATGACCCGGCCTTCATAGCCGAGGTCCGGGCGCCCGTTCGCCGTCGTATACGTGAGTATATAGCGGGCATCGTCCCGCTCCAGACGGTCGGCGTAGTTGCCAAACCCGCGGCCGACGAAGATCGGCGCGATCCGGTTTTCCAGCGCCAGCCCGTTCGCCAGCTTGCCGTGCACCACGGTCCCGG
>JANLHE010000656.1 GCA_024653875.1 Acidobacteriota bacterium | reverse complement strand
GGCAACCACGACGATGCCCGCGGCCACGGCGCGTTCCACTGCCTGCGCCAGCGGGTCATCCCGGTACGCAACGCCGGCCGGGTGGCCCAGCGACAGGTTGATAACCTTGATGCCCAGCCAGTTCTTGAATCGGATGGAGAAGTCGATCGCGTCGATGACGTCGGCCACGTACCCGGATCCGTCTCGACCCAGCACCTTCATGCTGATGAGCGCGGCGCCTGGCGCCATGCCGATGAACGGCGTGGAGGCCGCGTCGTCATCATCGTCATCATCGTTTCGGCTGCCCTTGCCACTGCCCGCGATGATGCCCGCCACGTGCGTGCCGTGACCGTACTGGTCCTCGCCGCCAAAGCGCCACTTGCCCTGCGGACCCGTGAAGTCAAGGCGCACGCGCACGCGGTTCGCCAAATCCTGGTGCCGTCCGATGCCGGAGTCCATGACCACCACGCCGACGCCGCGGCCGGTGATGCCGTCAAACGACCCGTTCTCTCCCGCCCACACCTGGTCAGCGCCCGTGGACTGCGTCGACACATCGCTCGTGCTGTAGAGCTTGCGATTCTCCACCAGCACCTTGACGTTGGCGTCACCGGCCAGCGCGTCAATCTGCGCGCCCGTGCCGGTAAAGACCGCACCTGACGCCAACCGGCGCGACACGTTGAGCTTGAACTTGCCGGCAAGGCGGTCAATCTCCGCCTGGGGGGCGGTCAGGATGACCTGCAGTAACTGTGCGTCTTTGGCAGCGACCTTCCGCGTCAACTCTCCCGACATCCGGGCACGGTGTTCGCCGGCCGCTGCCGACGGGACGACCAGCCCGGCGACAAGGGCCAGCCCCAGCAGGGCACCCCAGGCGCGGGAAGGACGACGAGGAATCAAATTGCTAGCGTTCATACGTTAGTCAAATTCAGCGGCACGCTGCACCTGCAGCGCCCGGTGGCCCAACAATACGCACGTACCGTACCAGACGTTCTCTCGTGCCAGAACCCAGGGAAGTCTGTAAAACACGGCAAGTACGGCACTTCCGGGTACTTCCCTCATCGCAAACCCGGCGTTCGGCATTACAAATCCGTCTGGCAAATCTCAGAAATGTACGGGTGAGGGTCATGGGCCTGAGCCAACCTCATCACCCGTAAGTTGCTGAACTGACCCATAATACGCCCTCTGCCGCCGTCGCGAAAGTGATATTTTCGGGCACGATTCAAGGAGCTCCATGACCCGATCCCGCCTCATCCGCCTGGTTCTCGCCGTGGCTTTGGCCGTCGTGGCTATCCTCGTCAGTCGGCGCGTTGGTACACCACAACCGGACGGGGAGGCCGGCCCGCGCCGGGGAGGCCGTCTGGTGGCTTCTTTTCGGACCGAGCCCACCAACTTCAACCGCCTGGTCGAGGCCCAGCCGGTGGCAAGGCTCGCCGCGCTGCTCACCCAGGCCACACTGCTGCGCGTGGATCCGAACAGTGGAGCGTTCGAGCCGCGCCTGGCCACCGCGTGGACCGGGACCCCGGACGGCCTGACCTGGACCTTCACCCTGCGTCCCAACGTGCGCTTCTCGGACGGCACGGCGTTCACTGCGGCTGACGTCCTGTTCACCTTTCAGGCCCTGTACGACGAACGGGTTGGCAGTCCGCTGGCCTCCGAGATGCGCGCCAATGGCCAGCCGCTGCAGGTGCGCGCGCTCGACGACCACCACGTGGTCCTGACGTTTCCCGTGCCCTTTGGACCGGGCCTCACGATTCTCGACAGCCTGCCGATTCTGCCGCGCCACAAACTGCAGGCGGCGCTCGATGCCGGCACGTTCCGCGCGGCGTGGTCCGCCGGCGTGAACCCGGCAGACATGGCCGGCTTGGGACCGTTCATGCTCCAGGAATACGTGCCGGCGCAACACATGCGGTTTGTCCGCAATCCCAACTTCTGGCTGACCGACGCCGAAGGCCAGGCGCTGCCGTACCTCGACGAAATCGAGGTGGCGATCGTGCCTGAACAGAACGCCGAGCTGCTGCGCCTGCAGGCAGGCGAATCCGACCTGACCACCGGCGGCACACGCGCCGAGGATCTGGCGATGCTGCGCGATGCCGAAGCCGCCGGGCGCATTCGCCTGATGAACGCCGGCACCGCGATCGATGTCAGCACGTTCTGGTTCAACCTCACGCCTGGCGCCAAGGCCGTTGCCGGCAAGCCGTGGCTGACCGATGAGTCCTTCCGCCGGGCTGTTTCTCACGCGGTGAATCGGCAAGCCATCGTGGACACGGTCCACCTTGGCGCGGCCACGCCCGTGTACGGACCCATCACACCCGGTCACGGCCAGTGGTTCGTCCCCGGCATGGGCGAGACGCCGTTCGATCTCGGCCGCGCCCGCACGCTGCTGACTTCGATCGGTCTTGAAGACCGTGACGGCGATGGCGTCCTGGAAGACAAGGCCAACCGTCCGGTGCGGTTCTCCCTGCTCACGCAGCGTGGGAACACCGAGCGCGAGCGCACCAGCGCCGTCGTGCAGGAGCAGTTGCGACAGGTGGGCATCGCCGTGGATGTCGTAGCGCTCGACGGGGGCGGGCTCGTCGGACGATTCACCAGCGGTGACTACGAGGCGATCTACTTTGGCGCGCAGTCCAACTCGGCGGATCCGGCAAACAACCTCGGCTTCTGGTTGAGCAACGGCGGATTCCATTACTGGAACCCGGGGCAAGTGACTCCCGCCACCGAGTGGGAAGCCCGCATCGACACGCTCATGCAGCAGCAGGCCGCGACGATGGACCGCGCGGAACGGATACGGCTGTTCACCGAGGTGCAGCAGCTGGTGGCGGATCACGTGCCGGCGCTGTGGTTTGCCGCCGCGAACATCACCGTGCCGGTAAATGCCCGCGTTGGTGGTGTGACGGCGGCAGCCATTCAGCCCCCGGTGCTCTGGAACGCAGAACGGTTGTACGTCACGAGCGAGCGGCGGTGAACCTGGCGCTCGCCATTCGACGCGTTATCGCCGCGCTCCTCCTGGTGATCACGGTGTCGGCGGCAGCGTTCGTGCTTGCGCGCCTGGCGCCGGGTGACGAAACCACATCCGATTTCATCGCGGGCGTGGATCCCGCCACCATCGCCCGTAAACGCGAGCGGCTTGGCCTCGACCGCCCCTTCGCTGTCCAACTGGCGACGTATGTCTGGGGCATCCTGCGACTGGATCTGGGCGAGTCCGCGCGGTTCGAACGGCCCGTGGCGTCGCTGGTGGCCGAGCGCGGCGCGAACACGGCGCGCCTCGCGTTTGCGGCGTTGCTCCTGGCGACGGTGCTCGGTCTGCCGCTTGGCGTGCTGACCGGGGCGCACGCGCGGTGGTGGGGGTCGCGCCTGATCGCCGTGATGTCCATTGCCGTGCTCGCGTGTCCGCCGCTGGTGGCCGCGCTGGGGTTGTTGTATCTCGCGGTCAGCACCGGGTGGCTGTCGGCCGCTCCCGGCCACCTCTTCGTGCCGGCGCTGGCCCTTGGACTGCCGGTTGCCGCGTCGCTTGAACGCCTGCAGTCACAAGCCACACGCGACGCCATGGCGGCGCCGGATCTGCTGGCCGCGGCCGCGCGCGGCATCCCGCCGCGCCGGCTCGTGTGGGTCCACGCCGCACGCCAGTCCCTGCGTCCCGTGCTCGGCGTCTACGGCATCGTCATCGGCAGCCTGTTCAGCGGATCGCTGGCCGTGGAATTCGTGACGTCGTGGCCCGGTCTTGGACGGCTGATGTACGACGCCGTGCGGGCGGGCGACGTGCGGTTGGTGGCCGGGTGCGTGTTTGCGGGCGGGGTGTGCCTGGCGGTGGGGAATCTGGTGGCCGATGGGTTGCGCGCCTGGGCCGATCCGCGCGTGAGGGAGACCGCGTGATGCGCCGCCTGGCGGCGTGGGTGCTGGGCGGATGCGCGGTGCTGGCCGCGGCGGCGCCGTGGATCGCGCCGAATGATCCCGTGTCGCTCTTCGCGGATCGCGCGTTTGCGCCGCCGATGGCCTGGCACCTGCGCGACGCGGAGGGCTGGCACGCGCCGTTTGTGTATCGCCAGCAGTTGACCGATCGCATCAGTCGCACATACGTCGAGGACCGCCAGCAGCGCGTGCCGCTGCGGTGGTTCTCGGCCGGGAGAGTGGTCGCGATCGATCCCGGCGCCGGACCGCTGCTGTGGTGCGGGGCGGATGCGCTCGGGCGCGATCTCTGCGCGCGCCTGTTGCACGGGGCACGGCTCTCGCTGGGGGTGGCCCTGCTCGGCGCGTGCGGCGCGCTGCTGCTGGGGGCGATTCTGGGCGCCGCGGCCGGAGCGGCGGGCGGCCGGTTCGACACCGTGGTCATGACCGTGGCGGACTTCGTCCTGGTGTTGCCGATCGTGTATCTGGTGATCGTGTTGCGCGCCACGCGGCCGCTCGTCATCGACACGGCCGAAGTGTTTGTCATGATGTCGATCCTGTTTGCGATTGCGGCGTGGCCGGACGTGGCCCGAGGCGTCCGGGCCATCGTCGCGACCGAGCGGACACGCGACTACGCGGAGGCCGCGCGCGCGGCGGGCGCCGGACCGGTGCGTCTCATTGGACACCTGGTGCCGGCGGCCTACGGGTTTCTGCGCGTTGAACTGGTGCTGCTGATGCCCGCGCTCCTGGTGGCCGAGTCCACGCTGTCATTTGTGGGTTTCGGGTTTGACGGCGCGTCCCCCAGCTGGGGCGGACTGCTCAAAGACAGTGAAACGCTGACCGCGATGTACTCGGCGCCGTGGCTGCTGCTGCCCGCGGTGGCGCTGTTCGTGGTGGTGCTGGCGCTACAGGCCCTGTCGGGGGCCGGCGCGACGATCTCGCCCGGCGTCCGCCGCGCGTCAGCCGTTGACATCGCGGCACCGCGCCGATAGCCTCGCCGCAGACGTATGAATATCCACGGTGTCTTCGCTCCGGTGCCCACGTCCTTTGACACGATGACCGGCCACGTCGATGTGGCGGCCGTGGCCCGCAACATCACGCGCCTGCTGCGCGCGCCCCTGGCCGGGGTGCTGGTGCTGGGGTCCAACGGCGAGGCGGGCCTGCTCGACGAGACCGAGGCGGACGCCATCGTGGCCGCGGCCCGCGCGGTCGTGCCCGCGGATCGCACGCTGCTGGTCGGCACCGGGCGCGAGTCCACGCGCGGCACGATCGACGCGTGCGCGCGTGCCGCGCGAATCGGCGCCGATGCGGTGCTGGTGCGCGCGCCGTCGTTTTTCAAGTCGCAGATGACGCACGATGCGCTCGTGGTGCATTATCGCGCCGTGGCGGACGCCTCGCCGGTGCCCGTCATGTTGTACAACGTGCCCGGCATGGCGGGATTCAGCCTGACCGTGCCGATGGTGGGCGCGCTGGCCAGTCATCCGAAGGTGATCGGCATCAAGGAAACCAGCAACGACATCGAACGGCTGGGTCAGTTTGCCGCCTTGGCCGGGGACCACTTCGACGTGCTCGTGGGCTGGGCGCCGGCGGCGTACGCCGCGGCGGTGGTGGGCGCGCGCGGCGCGATCATCGCGGTGGCCAACGTGTTGCCGGAGGTCAGCGCGCGGCTCTGGGCGCTGTCGATCGCG
>JANLHE010000655.1 GCA_024653875.1 Acidobacteriota bacterium | reverse complement strand
GTCATCTCGCGCACGGCGCGGCAGCCGTTGGCGCGCATCGGGATCTGGCGCTCGATCCGGTTCATGGCCGCGCGGGTGACGCGGACCTCCCGGCCCCAGCGCTCACCCTTCACCCACCCCGCGCTTTTCAGGTAGTTGGCGATCGACGCGAACACGTCCGACTCGGTGGTCCAGATGTCCGCGCGGCCGTCTCCGTTGAAGTCCACGGCGTGTTTCAGATAGCTCGACGGCATGAACTGCGGCTGCCCCATCGCGCCGGCCCACGAGCCCTTCAGTTCAGCCGCCGTGATGAGGCCCTGGTCCAGGATCGTCAGGGCGTGAAACAGCTCGGCGCGAAAGAGCGTCGCGCGGCGGGGATCGAAGGCCAGCGTGGCGAGAGCCGTGATGATCGGCCGTGTGCCGGTGAACGCGCCGAAGTTGGATTCCAGCCCCCAGATGGCGATGAGTGATTCGGCGGACACGCCGTACTCCGCCTCGATCTTCTGCAGCAGACGTTGATGCTGCGCGAACATGGTCCGGGCCGACCTGATCGTCCTGGTGGAGAGGCGCTGTTTCAGGTACGTGTCCAGGCTCTGCACCTGCTCCGGCTGCGCGCGATCGCGGGCCACCACCACCGGCTCGAGTGCAAGGCCCGTCAGGGCGCGGTCGACGGTGGCGGGGCTGATCCCGCGCTGCAGCGCCTCGGCGCGCACGCCCTCGAGCCACGTGGCGAAGTCGGGCTGAGGCGTCTCCTGCGCCCTCCCAGTGCCCATCAGGGCCACGACCAGGGCGCCACACAGGGCAGCGCCGGACATCCAACGGCAGTTCATCGTCCTGCCACTGTACCAAACGGCTCGTCAGGTGAAGTGGCGAAATCTCGGAATGTCACAAATGGCGAAATGCGAGGCGCCCTCGCGGCGGGCGGGACCCACGTCTACCCTTCGTCGTCCGCGACGACGGCACCCCGTTCGGCCTTCGCCGCGGCCACGATCTTTCCGTGCAGGTGGCTGGGCACTTCGGCGTAGTGATGGAATTCCATGTGGTAGCCGCCCCGGCCGCCCGTGGACGCGGTGAGGGTCTGTTCGTAACTGAGCATTTCGGCCATGGGCACCTGCGCGCGGATGACCGTGTTGGCGCCACGCGTATCCATGCCCGCGATGTGCCCGCGGCGCCCGTTGAGATCGCCCATGAGGTCTCCGGCGAAGTCGGACGGCGCGTAGATCTCGACGGCCATCACCGGTTCAAGCAGCGTGGGCTTGGCCCGGGTCATCGCGTCCCTGACCGCGAGGCGGCCCGCCATCTTGAACGACATCTCGTTGGAGTCCACGTCGTGGTACGACCCGTCGTACACGGTCACCTTGAGGTCGACCATCGGGTATCCCGCAAGAAAACCGCGGGCGCACGCTTCGCGGACGCCCTTCTCCACGGCGGGGACGAACTGGCGCGGAATCGAGCCGCCGAAGATGTCGTCCTCGAACTCCACCCCGGAACCGGGAGGCAGCGGCATCACCCGGATCTTGCAGTCGCCGAACTGGCCATGGCCGCCGGTCTGTTTCTTGTGGCGGCCGTGCGCCTCGGTCGGCAACGCGATCGTTTCCCGGTAGGGGATGTGCGGCGGCTTGAGCTCGACCTCGACCCCGAAGCGCCGGCGCAGCTTGGCCACGGTCACTTCAATGTGCATCTGGCCCTGACCCGAGAGCAGCAGGTCGTGGGTCTGCTCGTCGCGTGTGTACGCGATGGACGGGTCCTCGTCCTGCAGGCGGTGCATCGAGGTGCTGATCTTGTCCTCGTCGCCGCGGGTCTTGGGCACGATGGCGTAGGAGAGCACCGGTTCGGGGAACGACAGCGGCTGCACCGTGAAGCCGGCCTTCGGGTCGCCCAGGATGTCGCCCGAGTGCGTGTCCTTCAGCTTGGCCACGGCGCCGAGATCGCCGGCGTGAATCTCCGGCATCTGCGTCTGCGTCTTGCCTTCGAGCGCGAGCAGGTGTCCCGCGCGCTCCGGCGCCTGGCGCGTGATGTTCTGCACGGTTGAATCGGACGCGAACTTGCCGGAGATGACGCGGAACAGCGAGATGCGCCCCGCGAACTGATCGGCAATGGTCTTGAACACCCAGACCACCAGGGGCGCCGACGGATCGGCGGCGCGGGT
>JANLHE010000653.1 GCA_024653875.1 Acidobacteriota bacterium | reverse complement strand
ATCACCGCGAGGCCGACGATGACGCGGTCGTAGAAGGTGGCGCCGGGAATCTGCGGCAGCGCGTTGCGCAGCACGCCGAAGATGAGCGCGCCCAGCACGGCGCCGGCCACGGACCCGCGGCCGCCGGTGAGGCTCGTGCCGCCCACGACCGCCGAGGCGATGATATCCAGTTCGTACCCGTTTGCGAGATCGGCTTTGCCCTGGCCCTGCACCACGGCCAGCACCACGCCGGAAATCGACGCCAGCACGCCAGCCGTGATGTACGCCGACGCCTTGATCACGCCCACGCGCACGCCGGAGAACAACGCGGCGGTTTCGTTGCCGCCCACCGAGAACACCGCGCGGCCCCACTGAAACCGCTTCATCAGGACCTGGAACACGCCGGCAAGGGTGACCATCACCAGCGGCGGCACCCAGTCAATCGAGACGCCGCCCACCGTCCAGTTGCGCGGCAGCTTGGCCGACAGATCGTAAAACCGCGCCTCGGTGATGATGTACCCGACACCGCGCCAGATGCCCATCACGCCGAGCGTGGCGATAAACGGCGGCAACTTCATTCCGACGATGAGCCAGGACGAGGCAACACCGGCGGACAGCCCCACCAGCAGGCCCATCATCGCGCTCGCGGTCAGGGACCAGTCGGCCTGCACGAAGAAATACCCCGTGACCACGCTCGTGAGACCGATCACGGCGCCGGGTGCGAGGTCGATGCCCCCGGTGATGATCACGATGGATGCGCCGATGGCCGCGATGCCGTAGATCGACGAGTACTTGAGAATCAGCAGCGAGTTGCCGACGTTCAGGAACGGGTGGCCGCCCGAGGACGGCCAGAGGTACCACGTGAAGAACACGACCTCGAGGACGAGAATCATCACCGTGCTGAACTCGCGCGCCTGCCACAACCGCTTCACGCCCGGCCTCCCGCATCAGCCGCCGCGGCCACGTCGTGCGTGGCCAGTCGCATCACCGCTTCCTCCGTCGCCTCGTCGCCACGGAGTTCCCCGCGCAGGTGGCCCTCGCGCATGACCAGCACCCGATCCGACAGCGACAACACCTCGGGGAGATCGCTGGACACCATCAGGCACGCCATCCCGGCGTCGGCCTGCTGGCGGATGAGGCTGTGAATTTCAAACTTCGCGCCCACGTCCACGCCCTTGGTGGGTTCGTCCAGCAGCAGCACGCGGGGCGAGGTGGCCAGCCACTTGCCCGCCACCACCTTCTGCTGATTGCCACCCGACAAGGCATCGGGCGTGACCTGCAGGTGCGGCGCCTTGATCGCCAGCGCCCGCGCCTGTGCGCCGGCCGCGGCCGATTCCGCCGCCCGATCGATCACATGCACGCCCTGTTTGGCGGCCAGCGGCAACACGAGGTTGTGCTGCAGCGACAGGTTGAAGCACAGCCCCTGGCGCTGCCGCTCTTCCGGCACCAGCGCCAGTCCCGCCCGCGCGGCATCGCGCGCGGACCGGGCCTGCACGCGCCGGCCGTCCACCGACACCTGTCCCGCATCCGCGGCCGCAAGGCCGAACACCGTTTCGAGAATCTCGGTACGGCCCGAGCCCACCAGTCCGAACATACCCACGATTTCGCCGGGCGCCACATTAAATGAAACGTCCTTGAACGCCGGGGCACGGGACAGCCCGCTGACAGAGAGGGCTGGCGTCATTGGGCCCTCTGGCAATGGGGCAATGGGGCAATGGGGCAATGAGGCAATGGCGGAGGTGTTCGCCCGCGGGACGCGCGTCGGGGGTTCGCGGCCCACCATGGCGCGGACGATGTCGTCGGAGGGCGTGGTAGCCCGATCGAAGGTGCCGACGAACGCGCCGTCGCGAAGCACGGTGATGCGATCGCAGAGGCGATACACCTCGGGCAGCCGGTGCGAGACGAAGAGCACCGTCACGCCCGTCGCGCGCAGGGCGGCGATCACGCGGAACAGGTGATCGACCTCGGCGTCGGTCAACGACGTGGTGGGCTCGTCCAGCACGAGCACGCGGCAATTACAGACCAGCGCGCGGGCCACCTGCACCAGCTGGGCGTAGGCCGTGGAGAGACGCTCCATCGGCGTGTCCGGCGTCACGGGCACGTGCAGTTGCGCCAGCAGATCCCTGGTCCGGGCGCGCATCGCCGATTCATCCAGCCGCCCCCACCGCGTGGTGATTTCCCGCCCCGCGAAGATGTTCGCGCTGACGGGCAGGTTCCGGAACGCGAGCGTCTCCTGATAGACCATGCCGATGCCCCGCTCAAGGGCCTCGCGCGGGCTGGACAAATGCAGCGGCGCGCCGGCCCAGGACATCTCCCCGCGGTCAGGACGGATGATGCCCGCCAGGATCTTCAGCAGCGTGGACTTGCCCGCCCCGTTTTCCCCGACGCACGCGTGGGCGTCCCCGGGCGTGACGGCGAAGCTCACGCCGCGCAGCGCCTGAACGGCGCCAAATGACTTCGCCACGTCACGAAATTCAAGCCCCCCGGTTGTCATTCGGCGGCGATCGTATACGATGCGCACATGAAAAACCTGCTGACAATGGTCGTGGCGGCCGTGCTGCTTGCGCCAGGGTGTGGCCGTGGAGAATCATCCGGTGAGGTGCCTTTGACGCAACCGCGCATCACGCGAACGCCGTTTGGCGCCACCGCCGACGGCACGCCCGTGGATCTCATCGCCTTGCACAACGGCAAGGGTCTGGAGATGTCGGTGCTGACCTACGGCGGCATCATCACGTCGCTCAAGACCCGGGACCGCGACGGCGTGGCGGACGACATCGTGCTGGGCCACGACTCGGTGGCGGCGTACGAAGCGAATTCGCCGTATTTCGGCAGCCTGATTGGCCGCGTGGCCAACCGCATCGCCAACGGCCGGTTCACGCTGGACGGGCAGACCTACGCGCTGGCAAAGAACAACGGCCCCAACCACCTGCACGGCGGGCTGAAAGGCTGGGACAAGGTGGTCTGGAAGGCGGATCCATTCCAGGACCGCACGGGCGTGGGCGTGCGCCTGGAGTACACCAGCGCGGATGGTGAAGAAGGCTATCCAGGCACGGTCACCGCGCACGTGGTCTACACGCTGACGCCCGACAACAGGCTGGTGGTCGACTACCACGCGACCAGCGACAAGCCGACCGTCATCAACCTCACGCAGCACAGCTATTTCAACCTGGCAGGCGCCAAGGCGGCCGACATCCTGGGCCACGAGTTGCAGATCAACGCCGACCGCTACACGCCGGTGGACGAGGGCCTGATCCCGACCGGCGAGCTCGCGCCGGTGGACGGCACGCCCTTCGACTTCCGCACGGCCACCGCGATTGGCGCGCGCATCAATACCGCCGGGACTGCCGGGAACGTGCAGCTGGAGCGGGGCAAGGGCTACGACCACAACTACGTGCTGACGCGGTCAGGCGACGGCCTGCAACTGGCCGCGCGCGTGTACGAACCCATCACCGGCCGCACGCTCGAGATCACCACCACCGAACCCGGCGTGCAGCTGTACACCGGCAACTTCCTCGACGGCACGATCACCGGCAAGGGCGGGCGCGTGTATCCGCACCGCTCCGGCTTCTGCCTGGAGACGCAGCACTTCCCCGACTCCCCGAACAAGCCCGGCTTCCCGCCCATCGAGTTGCGCCCGGGCGGCGAGTACACGTCACAGACCGTGTTCGCCTTCGGCGCGAGGTAAGGCGGGGATCTCTTCACACGGAGGGCACGGGCTTTAGCCCGTGCCGCGCGCCCCGGGCTGAAGCCCGGGGCCTGCCGTGCGTTGATTCAATTCACGTACAGCGATCGGATCTGAAACAGGATGTACAGCCCGATCAGGCCGCCGATGATCGCACCGAGGATCGATCCGCTGAGCAGCGACAGGACGATGCCGACCAGCTGGGACCACAGCATCAGCTTCCACGCGGACATCTTGCGCTTGAAGAGTCCGGGCAGCGCCATGACCAGCAACACCAGCTGCGCCAGCAGCAACACCGTCAGGTAGGTGAATCCAGCGGCATAGCCCACGCCGCCAAACGGCATGAAGGCGGTGCCGATGCCCAACACCAGCAGCAGCCCTGGCAGCGACAGGACCAGCAGCACCAGCGCGATCCACGGGCCGAACTTGACGAGCAGTTCCTTGATTTCCGCGGGAATCTGAAACGGTGCCTTCTGGACGAGGTAGTAGTCGAGAAACCCAACGAGGTCTTTCGGTGCCTGTTCCGACGTGGTCATGTGAAGCCTCCTTAGAGAGTTGCGTCATTGTAGTGTCGTACCGTGCATTCTTCGCGCGCATAACGACGCCGCAGGGCGGGATAGACCCCGGTGCCGGCGGCTCCAGGCCGGACCACACTCCTGACGTCCGGCGTCGCCAGGTCGCGCACCACGTCCGGCCACGAGACCGGATGCCCACTCGCCGCGGCATCGGCGTGCCAGGCCCGCAGCGCCGCGCCCAGGCACGCCGAGTTGCCCGCCTCGAACCTGTACACGTCGGCGTTGAAGACGTCGGCAAGCACCTGGAGGATCTCACGGTTCGCGGACGCGCCCCCGGTGGCGTGAATGACACGGACGTCCACGCCCATCCACGCCGAGTGGTTCGCCATCGCCATCATCTGCGCTTCCACCACGCCGCGCACGTGCCCCGGCCCGTCGCCGGGATCCAGGTTCACCCGCCGGAGGCCCGGCACGGGCACGTCGGGGGTAATCTCCGGCTCGAACCACGGGAACAGGAGCCGGCCGTGGTTGCCCGGCGGCGTGGCGCGCAGCATTGCCGAAAAGCCGGGCCAGTCCAGGCCGTACGTGTCGCGCACGCGTTCGCGCGCGAGAGACCCGTTCCTGAACACGGTGATGCCCATGTAATCGCCGGTGGGCGCGCCAAAGACATGGCCGGTGCCGCCCGCGTCCACGCGCGGCGCGCGCATCAGGCCGAACACCGTGTCGCTCGTGCCCAGCGACACCGCCACGCGGCCTTCGTCGATGAGCCCGGTTCCAATGAGGCTCGACGGGTTATCTCCGGTCCACACGACGACGCGCGCGGGCGGCAGGCCGTGGCGCGCCTGCCAGCGCGGCGCGAGCACGCCGATCACCGTGTCCGGCGGGACGATGGGCGGAAGGCGCGCGGCGAGACCGGGCGCGGTGGCGGCCACGGCGTCCGGCCACCAGTCGCGCGTGGCCAGATCCATCAGGTTCATGCCGCTGGCGTCACCTGGATCGAGCGGCGCCTCTCCATCGATCAGCTGCGAGGCCAGGAACGAGCTCACCATGTGGATGCGGTGCGTGCCGGCGTACGCCGCGGGTTCGGTCTGATGAAACTTCCGGATCTGCGGCCCGGTGAAGCGCTCGAAGGCTCTGGACCCGGTCCGGCTCGCCAGCGCCGCATCGCCGCCCAGCGCGGCCGTGATGTCCGCGCAGGCCTCGCGCGTACTGCTGTCCATCCAGATCGGCGACACCGCGCGCGCCAGCCTGCCATCCGCCCTGACGTACACGCTGCCGTGTTGCTGCGCGGACCCGCTGAGCGCGCGCAGCCCCCGGAGGTCCACCCCGCTGTGCGCCACCTCGGCCAGCATCCGATCCAGGGCGCCGGCCCACATCGCCGGCACCGACACCTTCACCCGCGGGTCATCCGATGGCAGAACGCCGTGGACCGTGCCGAACTCCGGGAACGTCTCATCAAACCCGATCGCGTGTTGCCAGACCACCTCGGCCCGTCCGGCCTCCACCCGAATGATCACCGCCGACAGGCTCTGCGTGGAGCTGTCGAGGCCGAGATACGTCACACGGTTTCCCACCTGCCCCTGGCGGCCGACCGGAATGCCGCGTCGATGATCGCCATGTTCGCCACAGACATTTCGAGCGGATACGGCACCGGGCCGTCGAGGAGAATCGCGCGCGAGAACAGATCGCCCTGAATCCGGTACTGATCACACGTGGGGATCTCGAGAATGCTCACCCCTCGCCCGAGCGGGTCGCCGTCGGTGTCGACGCTAATCCGGCAGGGCCGATCGGGCGGCGCGTTGAACGGAATCTCCAGCTCGAGTTTGCCCCTGGTCCCGAAAATCTGGACGCGCTGATGCCCCACTAGTCGCGTGCTGCACATGCCGACGGCCTGCCCTGACGGAAAGTCCAGCATCAGCGATGCCAGCGTGTCCACGCCCGACACCGCGTCCCGCTCCATGAGCGCCATGACGCGCCGCGGCTCCTCATCAAAGATCATCCGTGACGTGCCGATGAGGTAACAGCCGATGTCCAACAGGCCGCCGCCTCCCCACTCCGCCACGTTCCGGATGTTCAGCGTGTCGTTGTTGAAGTAACTGAAGACGCCCACGTACGCACGGACGTCGCCGAGGCGGCCGGACTGGCAGATCTCCATCGCGCGCAGCCACTGCGGATGGGTGCGCACCATGAACGCCTCCTGGATCCGCACCCCCGTCCTGTCCCGCACGGCGATCAGATCCCGGGCATCCGCGGCGGTCAGTCCAATGGGCTTCTCGCACAACACGTGCTTGCCGGCCTCGGCCGCAGCCTGGGTCCACGGCAGATGCAGGTGGTTCGGCAGCGGGTTGTAGATGGCGTCGACCTCGCGATCCGCGATCAAGGCCTCGTACGACCCGTAGGCTTTGGGAATCCCGAGCAGCGTCGCCGAGGCCCACGCCTTGGCCGCATCGCGCGACGCGATCGCGACCACCTCGGTGTAGTCCCCGCCCTGCATCGCGGGAATCACTTTCTCGGCCGCGAACTTCGATGTGCCGAGCACGCCCCACTTGATCTTCCGCATGGGACTACGCGCCGGCCAGCGCCAACAACGTCACCAGCGCGATCTCGATGCCGCGCAGGCTCGGGACCTTGTCCACCGAGATCCACTCGTCCAGCGCGTGGGCGCGGCCGCCGCGGCCGCCCGAGTCCACGGTGATCGCGGGGATGCCCAGGCTGATCGGAATGTTGGAGTCCGTGCTGCTCCAGCTGAAGGTCGGCCGGCCGCCGGCGGCGCGAATGGACGCGGCCGCGGTCTGGACGATCAGCGCGTCCACCGGCGTTTCGCCCGACGGACGGTCGCCGATGATCTTCAGGTCCGCGGTGACGGGGCCCTGCGCCACCGACCGCGCCCGGTTCTCTTCCTGGACCGCTTCATTGATGAGCGACACGAAGCGCTCATCGAGTTTCTGCAGCTCAGTGCGCGACTCGGAGCGCATGTCGATCTCCATCCACGTCTCGAAGGGAATCGAGTTGACCGACGTGCCGCCGCCGACCACGCCCACCGAGTAGGTGGTCTTCGGGGTGGCCGGCACCGTCAGTTTGCCGAACCGCGCCGTCGCGCCCGACATCGCGAACGCGGGGCTGACCAGTCCGAAGGCGCCGTAACTGTGGCCGCCCGGGCCCTTGAACGTCACCCGATACCGCCGGCTGCCCACGCCCCCGTGGGTGATGTCCGCGCCGCCGCCCGCGCCGTCCACCGAGATGAACATCTTGATGCGGTCCTTGTACTTGCCCTTCGTGAACAGGTGCTTCACGCCGCGCAGGTCGCCCTGCCCTTCCTCGCCCACGTTGCCGATGAACAGGATGTCGCTGGTGGTCAGGATGGCCGCTTCGTTCATCGCGCGGATCATCGCGAGCAGCACGGCAAGCGATCGCGTGTCGTCGCCGATGCCCGGCGCGGACAATCGATCGCCCTCACGCCGGACCTTCACGACCGTGCCCTCGGGGAACACGGTGTCCAGGTGCGCCGCGACGGCAATCAGCGGCCCGGCGCCCGTCCCCTTGCGCAGGCCCATCACGTTGCCTTCGTCGTCCTGTTCGACGTCGGTCAGCCCGGACGCGCGCAGCATCTCCAGGTACGCCTTGCCGCGCGCAGCTTCCTTGAACGGCGGCGCGGGTATTTCGGTCAGGGTGATGATCTCCTGGACCAGCCGGTCGTGATCGCGATCGAGCACCGCCAGGGCCTTCTTGAACCCGTCGCCGGCACGCACCTTCGCCACCGTCCCGTCGTACGTACTCGTTTGTGCCGCCAACGACAGGTTCAACAGGCAGGCGGCCACAGCCGCTATTCGCAGTCGTGTGAACATGCACGGATCATAGCCCGTACGGTATCGTGTCGCGCATGCGTACTCCCCGGGGTTTCACCCTCGCGCTCGTCCTTGTTCTTGGCACGCTGACCGGCGCCCTGGCTGCGGCGGCCCGTCACGCGCCGGCACAAAGCGCCCGCTGGACCATTCCGGCGACCGCCGTCGACGAAAGGAACCCGCTGCCGGCAAGCGCGGCCACGCTCGCGGCCGGCAGGAAGTTATTCGCCGCGAAGTGCGAGCGGTGCCACGGCGCAACGGCCAAGGGCAACGGCCCGGATGCCGACGCCAAATACGCGGCCGACATGGACCTGACCAACCCGGCGCGCGCGGCACGCAACGCGGACGGGCAGGTGTTCTACAAGATCTGGAACGGCCGCCTC
>JANLHE010000648.1 GCA_024653875.1 Acidobacteriota bacterium | reverse complement strand
GCCAATGTTACAGGGCGACCCGGTGCCGTCCCGAGTGCAGGTAGTTCATCGTCTGCACGGTGAGCATGAGCATGAAGTCGAGGCGCGTCTGGTCTTCGGAATGCATGAGGCGGAGGTCGAGCTCGTCGGCGCGCCTGATCATGTTCACGATGACCTGATCGATGGTGTATTGGTACGAGCCCGCCCAGGCCGCCACCCGGCGCCGGACGTCGCGCTGGATGCGTTTGATGAACCGCGAGGCCTTGAGGTTCTGGTGGAATTCCGGCGCGTTGGAGAACAGGCGCCGCAGGTCGCGGTCGTAGAAATTCGGGTGTTCCAGGCCGTACTGTTCGCGCTTCCTGTCGTAGTAGCGGCGGAGCGTGCCGCGCTTGTGATCGATGGGTTCGACACGCCGCCGTGTCGTCACCAGCGGCGTCTGCCCGGCGAGGCTGCTCATCAGCTGGTCCATGTATTCCAGTTTCTTGAGGGCCGGCCAGTCACTGAAGCGGACGCGCCAATCGCTGTCGGGCGTGAGCCACACGGCGAAGGTTTCCGCGAAGTCCTCATCGGGGTGGCTCTGCGCGTACCAGGAGTCCAGATGCAGGACAAAGCTCTTGGAATAGGGCCTCGGCAGGTAGACCTCCGGGTACTCCTGGGAGGGTCTGCCGAACAGGTTGACCCGGCGGCGGCGGCGCCGGAGCGCAAAGGCGTTATCCACCGCATGGCCCACCTCGTGCCGGAGAATCTGCATGCACCACTCGGGCGTGCCCCCTTCCACCTCCAGCATCTGGGCCTTTTCCAGACGCGTCAGCCTGGGGTGGGCCAGGTAGAACGGGATGGCAATGCCAGGCACCCCGTCGGGGCAGAACCACTCGGTCGAGAGCCAGTAATGGGGCCGGAACGCCAGGCCGCGGGCGGCCAGTTCCTCGTGGAGCTGGTGGAGCCGCGGTTCCAGGGCGGACCCGTCGATGCTCAGGCCCAGTTCACAGAAGCGGAGGTCCAGCAGCTGTTCGTCGGCCAAGTCCGGCCAGTCCGTGCGGACGGCCGGGACCCCTTGGGAGGGGGGGGCCGGAGGATCGGGGGGTGGCGAGGTCACTTGCCGTGTCAAGGAATGCGCTTATGATAGTCGCCGATTATCACAGGAGTGACAACTGGCCGTTTCCCGGTTGTTGTGAGGAGAGTTTATGGAGTCCTTCCGGACGTTTGTGCTTGGAGTGGCCATTGTGGGAGTCGCCAGCGGCTCGATGCTGGCGCAGCAACAGCAGCAGGCGCCGCCGCCTAAGCCGCCGGTGCAACAGCCGCCGCCTCCGGCGAAGCCCGCCGACCCGAAACCTGCTGACCCGACGTACAAGGAGACCGTGGTCGTCACGGCGTCGAAGACCGAGCAACAGTTGGTGAACGCGCCAGCCACGATGTCGGTCATCGGGCCGAGGGCGCTGGAAGTGTCGCCGTCGAACAACTACGCGGACCTGCTGCGCGCGGTGCCCGGCGTGAACATCACGCAGATCTCGGCGCGCGACATCAACATCACGAGCCGGTCGGCCACCAGTTCCCTGGCGACGTCGCAGCTGGCCGTGCTCGACGGACGCAGCCTGTACCAGGATTTCTTCGGGTTCGTCATGTGGGACTTCATGCCGTCGAACCTGAACGAGATCAAGCAGATTGAGGTCATCCGCGGACCCGCGTCGGCCGTCTGGGGCGCCAACGCGCTGAGCGGCGTGATCAACGTCATCACCAAGACGCCGCGCGAAATGGAAGGCACCAGCTTCCTGCTGGGCGCCGGCAGCTTCGGCCGCGAGTACAACCTCAACGATGCGCGCCAGGGTTCGCTCGTGTACGGCAACATCACGCACGCGTCGGCGATCAACGCCAAGTGGGCGTACAAGTTGTCGGTGGGCACCTACCAGTCGGAAGCGTTCGCGCGTCCCACGGGGTTGATCGCCGGCGGCCCGAACAGCTACCCGGCGTACAAGAACACGGGCACCGCGCAACCGAAGATCGACCTGCGGTTTGACTACGACGGGACCAACGGCCAGCGCTGGGTGTTCGCGGGCGGGTATGCCCGCACCGACGGCATCATGCACAGCGGCATCGGACCGTTTGATATTCAGCCCGGCACGAGTTACAGCTACGGGAAGGTCAACTATTCGAATGGCGCGCTGCGGCTGCAGGCGTTCCTGAACGTGCTCGACGGCGACGCCAAGAACCTGCTGGCCGTGGACACGGCCGGCAACCCGGTGAACTTCATCTTCAAGACCAAGACCTTCGATCTGGAACTGAGTGATTCGCACGCGGTCGCCAGCCGCCACGTGTTGACGTACGGCGGCAACATCCGCCTCAACAAGTTCGACCTGACGATTGCCCCGACCGAAACGTCGCGCACCGAGGGCGGCGCGTACTTCCAGGACGAGATCTTCATCAACGACCACGTCCGGTTCGTCGCCGGCGCGCGCGTGGACAAGTTCACGTCCATCGAAGGCGTTGTCTTCTCGCCGCGCGTCGCGCTGTTGCTCAAGCCCGATGCCGATTCGACGTTCCGGATCTCGTTCAACCGCGCGTTCCGCGCGCCGTCGATGATCAACAACAACCTCGACACGACGATCACCAACGCCATCCCGCTCGGGCTCTTCAGCCCGGCGTTCGGCGCGGCCGTCTTCCGCGTGCCCACGGTGGCGAAAGGCAACCCGGACCTGACCGAAGAGCGCATGGATGCGTTTGAAGTGAGCTACTCGGCGAACATCGGCAACCGCGCGATGGTCTCGGCGGCGTGGTACTACACGCGCTTCAGCGATCAGATCTTCTTCACGCAGACGGGTGAGTGGGGCCGGCTGACGCCGCCCCCCGGATGGCCCGCCGTGCTGGGCGTGCCGGCGTGGGCCGGCGGCCTCTACGATCGTGGGATCCGGTTCCCGAGCAATTTCACCTACCTGAACCTGGGCCGGGTCAACAACATGGGCCTGGAACTCGGCGTGGACGCGACCCTGACCGACGCCACCAGCGGCTTCGTGAACTACTCGTTCCAGGCCGAGCCGGATCCGAACTTTGCGCTGAGCGAGCTGAACCTCCCGCCGACGCACCGCTTCAACGCGGGCCTGTCGTACTCCACGTCGCGCCTCTTCGGCAGCGCGTCGATGTCCTACGTGGGCAAGGCCTTCTGGCAGGACGTGCTCGACGCGCGCTTCCACGGCTCGACCGGGCCGTTCACCACGTTCAACGCCAGCGTCGGCACCAAGTGGGCCGGTGGGCGGTACACGGCCAGCCTGAAGGCCGTGAACCTCACGAACCGCCAGGTGCTGCAGCACATCTTCGCGGACGTCTCGCGCCGCCAGATCATCGGCGAACTGCGCGTCAATCTGCCGAAGTAGCGTTTTCGGAGGGCACGGGCTCCTATGAGGCCTGCTCGTGTCAATTCCCATTCGTCGATCGGCCTCCAAGGCAGACGTCCGCCGGCGCAAACCGCTCACCCCATGGGGCGGTTTACGGCGGCGGGCGTCTGCCGCCTGGATACACGCGTCGTGCCCGTTCCTCGTCCCGTTCCGCTGGCGCGTCGTTCATGTCGACGAGGCAAAGGCCTCGCACGAGCTCCTATGCGTGTCGCCGGGTGAGGGCGAGCACCAAATCCTGTGTGCGCGCGTGGCGCTCAGGAACGACGCCTGGCACTGGGTTCCGTCTTCAGCGCGGGCGACGACGGCGCCACCCTATCCCGTGATCGAACGCCAATGAACCAGCTTGTGGAGCCGTCGGCACGCCGACGGCTCGACCTCCTACCCGCGCAGGACCGCGCCCGCCGGCACGATGCCCTGCTCGCTATACCGCCACAACGCAATCAGCAGTTTGCGCGCGAGCGCGACAATGCCAATCCGCCGCGCGCGGGGGCCGCCGGTCGCGAAGCGCCGCTGATACCACTGGGTCAGGGCACTGTTGGGCTGCCACTGCACCCAGACCCACGCCAGCTCGACCATCACCCGGCGCACCGCTTTGATCCCGGCGCGACTAATCCCTTGGTCGCGCGCGAGGTCGCCGCTCTGATAGGGCACCGCCACAAAACCACTGAGGGCGCCCACCTGGCGACGGTTGGCCAAGTCGCGGACGAAGACTTCCTTCGCCAGCATGAGCGCCGACCCGATCCGAATGCCCCGCAGCTGGTGCAGGTGGACGGCGCGCCGCGCCGCCGGGGTTGTGGCCGCGCGGACGGTGCGCCGTTGCGCCTGTCGGGCGAGCCGGATCTCGCCTTCGACCGCACTTAATTGCCGCCACGCCAGCGCCACGCGCGCCGTTACGCCCGCGGGCAAGGGCGCGCCGGCCCAGTCGGTCAGATGGGCGAGCCGATCGCCAAACGTCGCGCGAATTGGATCCTGGACCCCGTGCAGGGCGAGCAGGGCCTTCAGGCGACTGCGCTGCCGCGTGCGCTCGGCGACCAAACTCGTGAGCGCCCGCTCGGCGTGCCGGGCATCTTCGACCTCGCGCGTGGGCACCCGCACGACCTTCCACACCGCGCGTTCCCCGTGGCAGTAGCGGATCAGCATGCGCAACAATTTGTCCGCATCTAACCGATCGGTCTTCGCGTGGCGCGCGCGGCGCGACACCTCGATGCTGGCCGAATCCACCACCGCGTTGGCGATCCCCTCGGTCGCCAACATCCGATGGATCCAAAATCCATCGCGGCCCGCCTCGTAACAACTCCGCACCGGCGCCGCGGCCGCGAGGCCGAATCGCCGCTTCGCGTCCGCGATCGTCTCCCGGAGCGCCGCGCGATCCCCGGCCGGAAGATCGTGCCGCCGACTGGGCGTCGCGGCGCCGACCCCGAACGCCACCAGCCACCGCTTCGCGCCCAACTCGAGCGCCATATACAACGCGGATTCCGTTCCCGTAGACTCCACCTGATGGGGGACCTGCTGCATGACTGAGCTCCTTTGCAATGACCAGTTGACCGAGGCTCTCAACGTAGCAGGCCACCCCGTCACTGCGTCATAGGATCTTCAGCCCGGGGCCTCCACCCTGCTCAATTGAGGCGCGGCGAAGCCGCAGTCTTCAGATATTTGTCGAACCACGCCACATAGCGCGCCAGGCGGTCGCGCGCATAACTCGGCATCGTGATGCCATGCGCCTGTCCTGGATAAAGAATCAGCTGCGTGTCGACGCCCAGGCTCCGCAGCGCCTGATACATCTGTTCCGCTCCCGCGGTCGGCACGTTGAAGTCCTTCAGGCCTGAGAGAAACAGCGTCGGCGTCCAGGGTCAGGCGCAGGGTCGGAGAGTTCGGCGCGTCAATCGCCGATAGTCCGTATGACGTGGGTGTTTCCCGAACATAACGGGCCCTATCAGACGCTGGGGCAGATCACTGGGGGCGGATTTCGCAGCCACAGCGCCCAGACGCAGTGTAGTCGAGGGCGCCGCCTACCGCAAAGCACGCCTGAGGCGGCCGATCCGCGCATGGGACGACAGACCTCCGGCCACCCGCGTGCGCGCGGGTCATCGCCTCTGGTCATCTAATTGGAAGGGGCACCTCGTCAGTCAACGCCAGACCACTCTGGTACGGCGTCGGCCTCCCAGGGGAGTGGCGGCGCACGCCCGGCGCGCGGCGCGGGCACCGCGTCCGGCAGTCCCAAGTGCCGCAGGATACGGCCGACCACGGCCGCGTCACGAATCAGAGCCACCAGCGTCATCCGCCCGGCACAGCGCCGGCACGCAAGCACATCGAAGCCGAAGCTGCTTTCCATCAACTCCGCCCACGTACGATTGGGACGACGGCCGACGCGGCCGCCATGGCCACAGGCGCTCACGGTGTCCGCCAGGCCGTCGCCGTCAGTGGTCGGCGACGGCACCACCGCGTCCCGCCACGCCGCGCGCGGCGCCAGCACACCGTAGTACAAGACCAGGTTGATCCGGGGCCGCGGCACCAACGCGGCCAGGCGTTCAAGAAACTCCACCGGATCGAATACCAGCTGCGTCGTGCCATCCGCCCACCGGCGGCGCAGGTCCAACACCACCTGGCCCTCCGGCGAGACGTGCAGTCGCTCCTGCCCCACCGCGGGACGCAGCGCATACCGGCACATACGCTCAAGCCGGTCACGCGCGCCCGCACGCACGCCCACCGCCGCATGGAGATCGAAGCCACGCATCCGCGCATGCCACGGACGCGGCGCGTCATCCGGGCGGCGCCCGAACCGATCATCACCCCACCGTCGCACCGGCCGTCCGGC
>JANLHE010000646.1 GCA_024653875.1 Acidobacteriota bacterium | reverse complement strand
ACCATGACGCGATTCCTCGTCGCGGCGGCGCTGGTCCTGACCGGCGCCGCCACAGCCGCCCAGCAGAAGCCCGCGGACGCCGTGTCGCTGACGGGCAAGTGGCTGATGACGCTTGAGATGGAAGTGGGCACGGCCAGCCCGGTGCTGGTGCTCAAGCACGACGGCGCCAAACTCGCCGGCACCTACACCGGCCGCTACGGCGAGTACCCGCTCGTGGGCAAGGTGGACGGGAACAAGGTGGAGTTCGCCGTGACCATCAGCGCCGAAGGGACCGAGACGATCATGAACTTCGCGGGCGAGCTCACGCCAGCGGACGGGTTCCTGCGCGGCTTCGCCACCCTTGGCGGCATGGGCGACGCCACGTGGCTCGCCAAGCGCGACATTAAGAAATAGTGGGGAAATGAAACTCATTTCCTCATTTCTCTAGAGTAGTCGCCTCGCGAGAATGGCCCAGAGCGCCGCTCGCAGCCGTCGCCTGTCATGCCTGGCGATGGGCCCGAGCCAGAAGCGGCCGTCAACCACTTCACAGGTCCCTGACAGATCGCCAAGCGGCAGGGGCCGCTTGTTTTCAGCCGCGTACCGCGTCAGTACTTCGCCGGCTGGTGGGGTGCTGTTGACGATCACCACGTCCACAGGCCGGCCGATGGCCGTCTCGAGGTGCCGCACGGCCGCCGCCGCGGTGAAGCCTTCCATCCCCCGCCCCTCGGTCAGCAGGTTGGCCACGTAGACCACCGGACCGCGCATATCACGCAACGCCGCGCGACAGCCATCGACGCAGAAGATCGGCAGCAGGCTGGTGTAGAAGCTCCCCGGCCCGATGACCACCGCATCCAGGCCGCCGATCATCGCGGCCACCTTCGGGTGGATCGCCACGGGCGGCTCGAGCCAGAGCCGCGTCACGGCGCTGCCGCGCGCCTGCCCGGCGTCCACCTCCACCTCGCCCCGCGTGGACTCCCCGTCCGCGTACTCGGCGCAGATCGTCGCGTGCTGATCGGTAATCGGCCACACGTGCCCGCGGCACCCCAGCAGCGAGCGCAGGCCGTCCACCGCCGCCAGGAAGTCCCCGCCGTGCTGCGCCATCATCGACAGCAGCAGGTTGCCGGCCGTGTGCCCGGACAGCCGGTTGTGCTCGAGCGACGGCAGGCGCGAGAGCAGCAGGCGCCGCGCGTCCTTTTCACTGCGGGCCAGCGTGAGCGCGCACTTGAGAATGTCGCCTGGAGGCAGGACGCCCAGTTCGTCGCGCAACTGGCCGGAGGACCCTCCGCTGTCGAACATCGTGACCACCGCGTGCACGTGCACCCAGGGGTTCTCCTTGAGGCCCCCCAGCACACTCGGGAGTCCGGTGCCCCCGCCAAAACACCCGACGGCCAGTTCGCGCATGCGCATCGGCGTCATTTTATGCGCGCGCGGTCGCTACAATGGGACCTGATGAGCACTCCCCTGGATCTTTCCGCCGCCGCCCGGCACGCCATGGCACAACTGGCTGCCGATCTCGTGCGCGTGTTCGGCGACCGGTTCGTCGCGCTGGTGGCGTACGGCCCGACACGGGCCGCCGCGTTTGCCTCCACCATCGTGGCGGACGACCTCGAGGCGCTGGCCCCGCTGGTCGATCGCTGGCAGCGCGAGGGCCTGGACACGCCGCTGCTGCTCACGCCGCACGAGTTCGAGCGGTCCCTGGACGCCTTTCCGCTGGAGTACGGAGCGATGCTGGACCGCCACGTGCTGGTCGCCGGCACCTCCCCGTTCACCGCGGCGCGCCCGTCGGAGCATGACCTTCGCCGGGCCTGTGAAATCCAGGCGAAGGCGTTCCTGATTCACCTGCGCCAGGGATGGGTGCAGGCCTCGGACCACGCCCACGAGCAGGCGCATTTGCTGGCGCACGCGGCCGAGCCCCTGCGCGCGCTGCTGGCCAATCTGGTGCGCCTGCAGGGCGCCGCCGGCGCCACCGACGCGGATCTCGCCGCCTTCGGCGCGACGGTCACCCGCGTGCCCGTGGACGTCATCGCGCGCATTCTCGATCTGCAGGCGCACCCTGAGCGCGCGGCCGGCAGCATCGGCGAGATGAACGCGTGGCTCGGCTTCGCCGAGCAGTTGTGGGCGTACGTGGACGGCTGGCAGGCGTGACCAGGCTCCGCACCCCGGTACTCGTCGCCGCCAGTCTCTGCGTGTGCTTGTGGCTGGCGGCGATCGCGGTACGCGCCCAGGCGCAGGAACTGCCCACGTTGAGCGCGCCGGTGAACGACATGGCGGGCGTAGTCGACGCCGCCTCGGCCGCCGAACTCGATCGGGTGATCCGGGTCCTGCAAGCCGCCACGGGCGATGTCGTGGTCGTCGCCACGGTTGACACGTTTGCGCCGTACGCGACGATTGAGGAGTACGCCGTGCAGCTGTTCCAGCGAGCGGGCATCGGCACGCGCGCGCAGGACAACGGCGCGCTCATCCTGCTGGCCGTGCGCGACCGTCGCGTGCGGGTCGAGGTCGGATACGGGCTGGAGGAGTTCATCACCGACGGGTTCGCCGGCGACACGATTCGCATGCAGATGCTCCCCGAGTTCCGTGAGGACCGGTACGGAGCGGGCCTCGTGGCCGGCACCACGCGGATCATCACGCGCATCGCGGAGGCGCGCGGCGTCACGCT
>JANLHE010000645.1 GCA_024653875.1 Acidobacteriota bacterium | reverse complement strand
GTCGTCGTCCCGTTCGCGGCGACGAAGAACAGGCTGTCGTACTCGTCGTCCCCCACCGAAACGACGGAACCGCCGAGCGCCCTGATGATCGCCGGCACGGTATTGGAATGACCGACCACCAGCACGGCGCCCGTCTTGTGGGACTTGACCTTGGCGATCAGGGCGTCGGCATCGCGCGCCATCACGACCTCGGCCGTCACGCCAATCCTCGCCGCCAGGGGCGCCGCGGTGTCCCTGGTCCGAAGGTATTCCGTGGTATAGATGGCCGCCACCCCCGCATCCGCCAGCATCGCCGCCAGTTTCTGCGCGCGCGCCCTGCCAGCGTCCGACAACGCCGGGTCCGGACTCGCCGTCATCGAGTTGCCAGGGGTCGCACCGCCATCGGCGCGCTCCGCGTGGCGCACCACCATCACCATCTGGGCCTTGGCGGCCGCCGGTATTCCCATCGCGCCCACCACCATAATCAGGAGCCATCCTCGCTTCATCGCGATCTCCAACGCGCCACCAGGTACAGCGCGGCGCCCACTGCCAACGCAATCAGACCGACCCGCCGTTGAATCGGCGTGGCCCCGAACAGGATGGCCAGCGAGATGACGAGTGCCATCACCGGCACGACCGGGCCTCCTGGAATCGTAAACGACGCGGGACCCTGGCGCCGCAGCGCCAGCACGGCCGCGCACGTGCCGGCGTAGACGATCAACCGGCTGACCGCGCTGCTGGCCGCCAGCGTTGAAAAATTGCCGGACAAGGCCAGCCCCAGCGCAATCAGGGACGTGAATACAATCGCCATCACCGGGGTCTGGAATCGGGGGTGGACCCGGCCGAACCAGGACGGCAGGTCGCCCTGCTCGGCGAGCGCGTACAGGTTGCGCGATCCCGACAGGGCCTGACCGACATTGTTCCCGGTCATGGAGATCGCACCGCCGCTGGTCATCAGCAGGGCGCCCCACACGCCGATGAACAGCAACGACGCATCCGCCAGCGGAGTCCGTGACGCCGCCAGGTTCGGCAACGTCCCCATCGCGACGATTTGCACCAGCGTCATCACGACGGCCACGATGACAATGGTCATGATCATCGCGAACGGCACGGCGCGTTTGGGGTCCTTCGTCTCGCCAGCCGGCACGCCGACTACTTCGTATCCGCCGTAGGCGAAGATCAGATACAGCGCGGACGCCGAAATCTGCCCCCAGGTGAGGGAGACTTCCGGGCGGAGCGCATCAAAGGTGACATACGGCAGGCCCAGCAGGATGAAGATCACCAGCGGCGTCAGCTTGCCCACCGTCAACGCGTTCACCACCCAGGCACTCTGCTTGATGCCCACCACGTTGATGCTCATGATCGAGAGGATCACGCCGGTGATGACCATCTCCCGCGCCATGCCCGGCTGCCCGGCCCGCAACTCCGGCCAGTAGTACCCCAGCGCATCGGTGAGTCCGTTCACCACCGACGCCCAGCTGGTGACGCGGGTCACCCAGAGCATCCAGCCCACTTCGAAGCTGACAAAACGCCCGAACGCCGCCCGCGTGTAGAGGTACGCCCCGCCGGTGCCGTCAAAGCGGCTGCCGGCTTCGGCGAAGTTGAGCGCGATCAGCAGCGCCAGCAGCCCGACCATTGCCACGGCGATGGCGCTCCACCCGCCGATTTGCGCCGCCAGCAGCGCGGGCATCAGGAAAACCGCGCCGCCGATGACCTGGTTCACGCCGATCGCCGTCAGGTCCCATTTCCCGAGTTCGCGTCGCAGCCGGCCTGGAGGGGGTGTGCTCATGGTGATGGTCCGGGCAGTTGTATCATGCGACGCGATGAAACCGCGCGCCCCGCTGCCCCTCACGGCATTTACCCTGCCGGCGAAGTACTACACCGACCCGGGATTGCACCAGCGCGAGGTGGACCTCTTCTTCAGGAGGATGTGGGTCTGCGTCGGGCGCTTCCAGGAACTGCCCGAGCGGGGCTCCTTCATCGCCCGGCACCTGGCCGGCGACAGTCTCTTTATCGTGCGCACCAGCGCGCCAGGGGAACCGGAGAGCGTCAAGGCGTTTCACAACCTCTGCCGGCATCGCGGCACGCAGTTGTGCCGCGACGATCACGGGCACTTCAACGGATCGATCCAGTGTGAATACCACGCGTGGACGTACGACCTTGACGGCCGGCTCATCGGCGCGCCGCACATGGAGGGCTCGCCGCACTTCCGCAAGGAGGACTATCCGCTCCTGAGCGCCCGCGCCGGCGTGTGGGAGGGCTTCGTCTATGTCTGCCTCGACGAGTCCGGACCCACGCTCGAACAGCAACTGGCCGACCTGCCCCTGAAGTTCCGTCCCTGGCACATGGGCGATCTCCGGCGCGGCGACGGCGTCACCTACGACATCGCGGCCAACTGGAAGCTTGTCATCCAGAACTTCAGCGAGTGCCTGCACTGTCCGAACCTGCACCCGGCCCTGAACAAGCTGTCGCACTACATGAGCGGAGAGAACGAACCGCTGCGCCCCACCTACATGGGCGGCCGCATGGACCTCAACGAGGGTGTCGCAACGATGTCGATGGACGGCACGTGCCCGCGCGCGATGCTGCCCGGGCTGTCAGCGGCCGACCAGCGGCGCGTGTACTACTACGCGCTCTTCCCGAACCTGCTCATCAGCGCGCATCCGGATTACGTCATGACACACACGCTGTACCCGATGGGGCACGACCGCACGCGCCTGGTGTGTGAATGGCACTTCCACCCGGAGGAGCTGGCGCGGCCCGGCTTCACCTTGGCCGATGTGCGCGAATTCTGGGATATGACGAACCGGCAGGACTGGCACGTGTGTGAACTCGCCCAACGCGGCATCAGCTCCAGCGCGTACCGGCCCGGGCCGTACTCCAGTCGCGAAGACCTGCTCTACGCCTTCGATCGGTTCATCGTCGCCGCGCTGGGGGATTGACTCAGACCCACGGCAGCAGCGCGACGCGCGTCGAGGCCGCATCGAACGCGCCGTAGAGAAGGTAGAGTCCGGCGCCCGCCCATACGGCGACAAGTCCCCACTGCAGCGGACGCGGGTAGTCGCGATACCTGACGGACGCGATCGCCAGCATGACAAACATCTCAAACGAGGCTCGCTGGCCATTGCCCACATGGACCCAGATGACCGGATAGCTCAGTGAAATCGCGAGGAGCGTATAGAGAGCCAGCGCGCCGCCCAGCGCTCGCTCGACCCGTGGCACGAGGGCGAGGGCGACCGCCGCCGCACCCAGCAGGAGCGCCGGATACCAGATCGCGGCCCGCGCCACTTCTGGCACCCCCGGATGATACGTGCCGCGGACGACAGTGGACCAGAGCTCCATCAGGCCCGCAAACGGCACGCCCAGACTATGAGGGCTGTAGAACAAGCCCTGCCATCCCCAATCGGGCCACAGCACCCAGCACACGTAGCCCCGCCAGGCGGCAAGCGGCACGAGCGCGCTGAACACGGCGGCGCGGCCCCGCCACGACAGGTCGCTCGCGCGCGTGAGGAGCGCAATCGCGAGCACCAGCAACACACCGGATTCGCGGATCAGCAACGACGCCGCGAACAACGCCGTCGCTGCGGCCACACGGCGGGAGCGGACACACCAGTACCCGAGCAGAAACAGACCCGCGGCCAGGGGCTCGGGCAGCGTCACCCGAACCGATTGCCAGAAGCCGGGGATCGCCAGCACCAGCAGGCCCCATGCGGGGTGCCGTCCTGACTGCAGAGCGATGAGCGCCAGCGCAAGCGTCGACAGACCGATCCCCAGCCACACGAGCGCCACCATCACGGCCGGGTACTGTTCCCAGCGGGAGCCGGCAATCGCACGCGTGAGCCAGGGAAAGCCGATGCGGCCAAACCGGTACGGCGGCGCGTCAGCCACATCGCGATAACGCCGCGGATGATCGCTGTACTGCCGCATGAGCGGATCAAACAACGCGAAGTAGTGGAATTGCGCGTCGTACCCATTATCAGGAAACAGGACAAGGCCCGGCCTCACCTCGGGTCGCTCCTGCATCAGCGGCACCCTGTCGAACACCCTCTCGGACACCCTGAGCAACCCGCTGATTCGCCCATCAACCTCGGCTGCCGCCTGGCGAATGGCGATGCCGTAGACGGCCAGCACCGCGAGCGCGATTCCTCCGGCAACCAACACCCGCCGGGAACGCCATACCTGCGGCGCCGAGCGTTGCACCGCCTGCCAGCTTCGCGACAGTACCAGGAAGAGCTGCGGCGCCGCGACGAGGGTCGATATCTTGACGAACGTTCCCACGGAGAGCAGCACGAGGAACGGCGTCAGCCACGGCGATGCCGTGACGGCCAGCAGCAACAGGACGCTGATGCCTGCAAGGACCCGATGTGCGATGGTGAGGCCGGGTGGCCAGCCCGGCGCGGCGGGCATCGCGAACAGGGCAACGAGCAGCACCCACGCCAGCACGATCGCGCCAACTCCTGGACGAACGTAGGAGGCGGTCACATCGGGCAGCACCAGCAACGACACCAACCGAGACGAGGAGCCGTGATGCGTAGCGATCTCGAGAAAATCCAGCGACCAGTCGCTGGTGGCGCCGGCCACAAGAAGGGTGTGCGCCGGCCCCGTGGTCCAGCCGCGCGAGATCACACAGTCCGCGCGCGCGGTGGCACCGGCAGCCACTTGCACATCGCACACGGGCTGGCCGTCCGCACGGAGGGTGAACACCTCTGGTGATGTGCCGGTGTTGCGCAGCACCGCGATGACGGCCACCGGCGTATCAAGCGCGGCGGCACGGGCATCCGCCGCGGTCTCGACCAGGACAGCGCCCTCCGAGGCCGCGATCGGCGCCTTGACGAGCTTGACGCGAAGACTGTCGAACGACATGAACACGCGCGTGCCGAAGAACAGGCACAACGCGGCCGCGCCCAGCGCTGCCAGCAGCAGTCGCGGCGGGCGGCGATCGAAGGCTCGGGCCACGGTGTTACGTCGTTTTTCGTGCGGGATTGAAGAACGGCGTCACCGTCACCGTGGCGGGCACGCGATGGCGCACGGCATCCACCGTGTGCTCCACCTCCACCTTCGTGCCCGACGCCACGTGTGACGCATTGAGGGTGGCGAGGCCGATCATCTGCTTCAGCACCGGCGACCAGGTGGACGATGTCATGCGGCCGACCTGCCTGCCGCCGGCATACACGGGAACCGCGACGCGGGATGCCGTGGCCTGCGCGAGCGGCGGCAACCCGACGGCGTCATACACTTTTTCCACGGCCGGCCAATCCACGGCCAACCCGACAACGCGCCGCGTGGGCGCCACCGACTGTTCGGCCGCCAACGCATCGCGCCCGATAAATCGTTCCTTGTTGAAGTCCACCAGCCGGCCGAGGCCAATCTCGAAGGGCGAGTAGACCTGCGAGGCGGTCAACGCCTTCCTGGCGCTGAAGAAGTCCACATCGATCAGCAGGAGCCCTGCCTCGATGCGCGCCACGTCCAGCGCCAGCATGCCCGCCGGCCGCAGCGCATGAGCGGAGCCCGCGTGCATAAGGGCATCCCAGACCCTGGTGGCATCGGCGCGTTCCATCCAGATTTCATACCCGAGGTCGCCGGTGTACCCGGTGCGCGAGATGTCAACCGTGGCGCCGGCAATCGTGCCGCCTGTCATGCGGAAGTACTTCAGGCCGGCGATGTCCGCCCCGGCCACCTGCTGCAGCAGACGCGCGGAGGTCGGCCCCTGCACGGCGAGCGCGGCGACAGACTCGGAGATGTCCTCGATCTGCACGGCCAGGCCGGCCGCCTGCTGATGCAGCCAGCGCAGGTTCGGCTCCGCCGCCGTCCAGCGGAACGACTGCTCCCCCACCCGCGTCACCGTCCCGTCGTCCAGCACATGTCCGTGCTCGTTGCACCACGGCGTGTAGATGACCTGGCCGACCTGCAGCCGTTGCGCGTCGCGCGTGATCACCCGATCGACCAGTTTGACGGCGTCGCGTCCGGTCAGCCGGTACTTGAAGAGCGGCGAGATGTCGATGACGGCAGCGCCATTCCGAATGGCGTTGTACTCGTGCTCGTGGTTCGCCTCGTAGGCGCTGACGGTGTAGAACCCGGCCCAGTCCCGATAATTCAGGCTCTGGCAGAGCGGGAAGGTCCGGTCGTGAAACGGGGTACCGACGGGCATAAGTGGATATTACTCGGGGTCCTGGGTCCTGGGGTCCTGACACCAGGACCTCAGCCTTGATTTGAGCAACATTGTTGGCCTATAGTGCCAGCATGCCTGCCGCCGCCCTTGGTGAATTCGAACAAGTGGTCTTGCTTGCTGTGCTGTGCGCCAGCCAGGATGGCGAAGCGTACGGCGTCACGATTCACGAAGAACTCCAGGAACGCACGAAACGCCGTGTGTCTCGCGGCGCGGTATACATGACCGTCGACCGGCTTGAGAAGAAGGGCTTGCTCACCTCCTATCTGACCGAACCGCTCGCAGAGCGCGGTGGACGTGCCCGCCGATGCTACCGCGTCACAAAGCTCGCGCTCGCGGCCCTGCATGAGTCGAGGCGTACCCTTCTCAATCTCTGGCAGGGGCTGAAGGCCTCCGACTGAGGGTACACGTGAACGACTTTCTTGCTCGCCTGCTGATAGCGTCCAGCGACGCGGCGCTCGCCGATTCAATCCTCGGCGACCTTGAAGAAGGGCGGCGCAGTCGCGCCCGCCGCTCGCGCGTGGCGGCGGCGCTGTGGTTCGTCTGCGCTCTCGGTGCGATTCTGCTCCGTGCCTTCGCGACGCGGTTGTGGAGAGCGATTCGCGCCGGGGGGCCGAACGCGCGACGGTGGCCGATGGAAACGCGGCAGGCACTCCGCTCGCTCGGACGAACACCCTGGTACACCGCCACGGTGATCGGCGTCGTCACGCTGGGAATGACGCTGGCGACGACGGTATTTGCGATTGTCGATGGCGTGCTGCTGAAGCCGCTCCCGTACCCGGAGGCCGATCGGCTTGTGAGCGTGCAAGGCGGATGGACGGCGCAGCCGATCTGGTCGGATAACGTTACCGCGTCGCGATCGGACGCAGCCGCGTGGGCCGCCGCTATACCCGAGGCGGACTTTGCGCGATACACACTCGGTGGCCGTGTGCAGATCGACGACGGCGATCCGGCGCCGAGCGCGGAAGTGGACGAGCGCTTTCTGACGCTTCTTGGCCAGCCTCCACTCATCGGCGGATTCCTGGCCGAGCACTTCAGCGCCTCCGCATCGGCTATGCCGGTACTGGTCACGTACCAGACGTGGCAGCGGAGATTTGGCGGCGACCCGTCGCTGGTCGGCCGCGTCATCAGTGTCGATCGTGAACGGCCGATTCAGGTCGTCGGCATCCTGCCCGTTTCGTTTCTCTTTCCTTCTGCGGCGGGCCGGTTTGTTCCCGCGGTGATCACACCGCTGCGCAGTCGGCCGGGAGATACGGACAATCGCGGCCGAGGCACCAGTGTCATCGCAAAGCTGCCGGCCAATGAGTCCGCGCGGAAGATGGAGGCGCGGCTTCTCGATGCCACGCTGGCCCTCGCCGGCCGTTTCCCGCGCCGGCCGGGCGACCGAGGCCTCGGTCCCTTTGACGCGGTCAGAGTCGTGCCGCTCGATGCGGCATTGCGCTCGGGGTCGCGCCAGACCTTTGCCCTGGTTGCGCTGGCCGCCGCGTTGCTGATGCTCCTCGCCTGCCTTAACGTCACCGGGCTCGCGGTCGCGCGCACGCAGGACCGGCAGCGGGAGCTGGCGCTTCGGCGGTCGCTCGGCGGGACGGCACGAGACCTGATCCGGCTGCTCGCGCTCGAGAACGCGATTGTCGTCACGATCGGCAGCGCAACCGGCCTAGCTGCCGCGTGGCCACTGGTGTCCGCCGTTCAGACGCTGCTGCCGAACAGCCTGGTGCTGCTTAAGCCCCTCGCAGTTGACCTTCGAGTGGTCGGCTTCGTGGCGGTTGCGATCGGTGCGTGCACGGTCTTGACGACGTTGTGGCCCATCAGGGTGTGCATACGCGCAAACATCCGCGAGACCATCGCCGGTGCCGGGGGCTCAACCCGGCAACTCGGTGGGTTCGGCAGGCGCGGACTGGTTGCCACCCAGGTGGCTGTCGGAGTCATCCTCGCGACCGCAGGAGGCCTGTTGACGATGAGCCTGATCAGGGTGTGGCAGGAAGATCCGGGGTATCGCGTGGCCGATACCGCGGCGCTCTGGTTGAGCGAGCGGCGGGATGCGCCGCTGCCCGTGGTGAACGATCTGCTGAGAGATGTGAGGAGCCTGGCGGAAGTGACGGCGGCCGGCGGATCAGACATGTGGGTGCTCCAGCGCGCTGTGCGGGGCAGCAGTTTTACGGCACCGGCCGGCGCGCTCGAAGACAGTGACGTTGAGAGCATTGGGATCACCGCGGGGTTCCTGGAGACAACCGGCCTTGCGCCGATTTCGGGACGCTGGCCGACACACGCCGAATTGCTGTCAGGCGCACCCGTCGTTATCGTCAGCGAACGGGTTGCGCGCGACTACTGGCGCGGGGCGCCGGCGGTGGGCCAATTTCTGGCGCGCCGGGATCAGATCTTCACAGTCGTCGGTGTGGTGGGTGACGCCCGGTATCAGGCGCTCGACGTTGAACCCGACGGGGCCATCTACTACCCGATGGCCGCCTCGACGACGCCAGAACTGGTGAATGTCTTCGTGACGTTTCGTCCCGGGGCGGATCGCGGACTGCAGTCCGTGCTGGCGCTCCTGGCCGACCGCTACCCGATGTTCCGTGTTCGACGCGCGCAGAGCGTCACGGAAACACTGGCCGACTCCATCCGGCTTCGGCAGTTCAGAGCCTTGCTGTTTGGCGGCTTCGGCCTGGGCGGTCTGGTCATCGTCGCCGTTGGCGTCCTGGGCTTGTCCGCGATGGTTGCAGGCAGGCGGACCCGCGAAGTGGGCGTGCGACTGGCGCTGGGCGCCACACCGGCGGCGGTGGCTGGCCTGATGGTGCGGCAGGAAGCGCGGACCGTTTTCTGGGGGGATCGCGGCCGGCAGCGCCATCTCGTGGTGGACCGTCGAACTCCTGCAAAGTTACCTGTATGGCGTGGGCACGCATGACGTGCTGCCCTTCGCACTGGCGGGACTTGTCGTCGGCGGTATCTGCATTGCCGGCACCCTGATTCCGTCCGTGCGGGCCAGCCACATCGACCCCGTGCGTGCTCT